>NZ_RZPB01000737.1:0-2965 GCF_003998535.1 Mesorhizobium sp. M7A.F.Ca.AU.002.02.1.1
GACCTGCTCGGCGCCGACATAGTACGCTCGCTCAGGCAGGCGGCCGGGCGCGAGGTGCAACTCGTCGGCCTCGGCGGCCGTCATTTGCAGACGCTGGGACTGGTCTCGCCATTCGATGCCGGTGAGATCGCCCTCATGGGGTTCAGTGCCGTCCTGCGCGACCTTCCGCGCCTGATGCGGCGGATCAGCCAACTGGCCAAGACCGTTGCCGACGAAAAGCCGGATTGCCTCGTCACCATTGACAGTCCGGACTTTTCGTTGCGCGTCGCCAAAAAGGTGCGTGCGGCCAACCCGTCGATTCCGATCATCCACTATGTCTGCCCGAGCGTGTGGGCGTGGCGGCCGGGCAGGGCGGTCGCGATGAAGCCCTATGTCGACCACATCCTCTGCATCCTGCCTTTCGAGGTTAAGGAGTTGGAGCGGCTCGGCGGGCCATCGGGCACCTATGTTGGGCATCGCCTGACGCACGATGCGGGCTTGCTCGCTGCAGCCAAGGCGCAGGAGTTGCCGCGCGACCTTTCTCCTGATCGGGTCAAAACCTTGCTCGTCCTGCCCGGTTCGCGGCGTGGCGAGGTACGGCGGCTGCTCGACCCGTTCGGCGAGACGGTGTCGATCCTGCGCGCGCGCGGCCACCGCTTGCGGCTGCTGCTGCCGACCGTCCCGCATGTCGCCGACCTCGTCAAATCTTCCGTCAACCGCTGGGATGAAAAGCCTGAGATCATCGTCGAGCCCCAGCGCAAATGGCAGGCTTTCGGCAGGGCCGATGCGGCGCTGATCGCGTCCGGGACGGTATCGCTGGAACTGGCGCTGGCCGGCGTGCCGATGATTTCCTGCTACAGGCTCGACCCGGTCGCGCGCATCTTGGCGCCGTACCTCGTTTCCGTCTGGTCGGCGCTGCTGCCCAATCTGATATCGGATCGAGCGCTTATTCCCGAATTCTACGACGGCTATATCAAGCCGAACAATCTTGCCCGGCAATTGGAGGCACTGTTCGCCGACAGCGGCATGCGTGCCTGGCAGAAGGATGGATTTGCAGAGATCAGGCGGCGCATGGCTACGGGCAGACCGTCCGGCGAGATCGCCGCGCAGGTGGTGATGCGGTATGTCAAGAGAGTGAGTAGTCAGTAATCAGTAGAAATGGTCGACTTCACTACTCACTACTCACTACTCACTACTCACTACTCACTACTCACTATTTCCTAATTCACCGCTTGGCGATCGGCACGTAATCCCGCTCCGGTGCACCGGTATAGAGCTGGCGCGGGCGGCCAATCTTCTGGCGCGGATCCTCGATCATCTCTTTCCACTGGGCGATCCAGCCGACGGTGCGGGCGACCGCGAACAGCACGGTGAACATCGTGGTGGGGAAGCCCAGCGCCTTCAGCGTAATGCCGGAATAGAAGTCGACATTCGGGTAGAGCTTCTTCTCGATGAAATAGGAATCGGTCAGCGCGATCTTTTCCAGCTCCATGGCGATGTCGAGCAGCGGATCGTCCTTGATGCCGAGCTCGCCCAGAACCTCATGTGCCGTCTTCTGCATGATCTTGGCGCGCGGATCGTAGTTCTTGTAGACGCGGTGGCCGAAGCCCATCAAGCGGAACGGGTCGTCCTTGTCCTTGGCGCGGGCGATGAATTCCGGGATGTGATCGACATGGCCGATCTCGCCAAGCATGTTGAGCGCCGCTTCATTGGCGCCGCCATGCGCGGGTCCCCACAGGCAGGCTATGCCGGCGGCGATGCACGCAAACGGGTTGGCGCCCGACGAGCCGGCGAGGCGAACGGTCGAGGTCGAGGCATTCTGCTCGTGGTCGGCGTGCAGGATGAAGATGCGTTCCATGGCGCGCGCCAGCACCGGATTGATCTTGTATTCCTCGCAAGGCACGGCAAAGCACATATGCAGGAAGTTGGCGGCAAAGTTCAGCTCGTTCTTCGGGTAAATGAAGGGCTGGCCGATGTGGTATTTGTAGGCCATCGCCGCGATCGTCGGCATCTTGGCGATCAGCCGCATGGAGGCAACCATGCGCTGGTAGGGGTCGGAAATGTCGGTGGAGTCGTGATAAAAGGCCGACAGCGCGCCGACCACGCCGCACATCACCGCCATCGGATGCGCGTCGCGGCGGAAGCCGGTGAAAAAGCGCGACATCTGCTCATGCACCATGGTGTGGCGCGTCACGCGGTAATCGAAATCGTCCTTCTGCGCCTTGGTCGGCAATTCACCGTAGAGCAGGAGATAGCAGACCTCGAGGAAGTCGCCATGTTCGGCCAACTGGTCGATCGGATAGCCGCGGTGCAACAGGATGCCGGCGTCGCCGTCGATGAAGGTGATTTCGGACTCGCAGCTTGCCGTCGAGGTGAAGCCGGGATCGTAGGTGAAAGCGCCGGTGGTTGAGTAGAGCGAGGCGATGTCGATCACATCAGGCCCGACCGAACCGCTTCGCACCTTGAATTCATGGGTCTTGCCGGCGAATTCAAGCGTTGCGGTGGCCTCTTGGGTCTTGCCCAAATCCAGTTTTTTCGCAGCTTCGGTCATTGCAAACTCCTTCTTGTTTCCTCATGCCGGCAAAGGCAAATTTCGCAGAGCGACACGTCGAAAATCACCGCAATGCGCGTATTCGCCACCGCATTTCAGGAGGTGCGTGCCAGATTGGGCCAAGGCCTAATGTTGCACTGCGAAACCCGCCTTTCAATGCCAATCTTCTTGGGCCAGTTTGCTCCTAATCGATTTGATCTGAGATGCGCGCCAGGCTTTCCTCGCGGCCGAGCACGGCGAGCACATCGAACACGCCCGGCGAGGTGCTTTTGCCGGTCAAAGCGGCGCGCAAAGGCTGGGCCACCGCGCCGAGCTTGTGGCTGCCGGCCGCCGCCACCTCGCGGATCGCCGCCTCCGCCGAGACGGCTGTCCAGTCACCCGCAAGCCCGTTCAAAGCTTCGTGAGCACTGCGCAGGATCTTGCGGGCATCGTCGG
>NZ_RZPB01000738.1:0-2958 GCF_003998535.1 Mesorhizobium sp. M7A.F.Ca.AU.002.02.1.1
CGCCTGCCGTCGCGCTTCTCCGCGCGCGTGTCCGGGGCGCTGACCAGCCGACTACCCTAGGCCGACCCATCGGGGTCGTTTCGCCGGGCCGGAGGTCCGGCACCTGCTCTTTCCCATTCTCATATCGACGGATTTACGCACATGAGCGCACCGCGCACCCTCTACGACAAGATTTTCGACGACCATGTCGTCGATCGCCAGGAAGACGGCACCTGCCTGCTCTACATCGACCGCCACCTGGTCCATGAAGTGACCAGTCCGCAGGCCTTCGAAGGCCTGCGCATGACCGGCCGTAAAGTCCGGCATCCGGAAAAGACGCTGGCCGTGGTCGATCACAATGTCTCGACTTCGCCCGAGCGCAAGTTCGGCATCAAGAACGAGGAAAGCCGCATCCAGGTCGAGGCGCTGGCCAAGAACGCCAGGGATTTCGGCGTCGAATATTATTCCGAGAACGATATCCGCCAGGGCATCGTCCACATCATCGGTCCGGAGCAGGGCTTTACACTGCCCGGCATGACCATCGTCTGCGGCGACAGCCACACCTCGACGCACGGCGCTTTCGGCGCGCTGGCGCATGGCATCGGCACATCCGAGGTCGAGCATGTTCTGGCGACGCAGACGCTGATCCAGCGCAAGGCCAAGAACATGCTGGTGCGTGTCGACGGCCAATTGCCGGAAGGTGTCACCGCCAAGGACATCATCCTGGCCATCATCGGCGAGATCGGCACTGCCGGTGGCACCGGCTATGTCATCGAATATGCCGGCGAGGCGATCCGTGCGCTGTCGATGGAGGGCCGCATGACGATCTGCAACATGTCGATCGAAGGCGGCGCGCGCGCCGGCCTGATCGCCGCGGACGAGACGACCTTCGCCTATGTCAAGGACAAGCCCCGCGCGCCGAAGGGCGCGGCCTGGGATGCGGCACTCGAATACTGGAAGACGCTACAGTCCGACGAGGGCGCGCATTTCGACAAGGTGATCGTGCTCGACGCGGCCAAGCTGCCGCCGATCGTCTCCTGGGGCTCTTCGCCCGAGGACGTCGTGTCGGTGCAAGGCATCGTGCCGAACCCGGACGACATCACCGATGAGAACAAGCGCACCTCCAAGCAGCGCGCGCTCGACTATATGGGTCTGACGCCGGGCACCAGGATCACCGACATCACGCTCGACCGCGTCTTCATCGGTTCCTGCACCAATGGCCGCATCGAGGATCTGCGCGCCGTCGCCAAGGTGGTCGAAGGCAAGACGGTCAGCCCGCATGTCGATGCGATGATCGTGCCGGGCTCCGGCCTGGTCAAGGAACAGGCGGAAGCCGAAGGCCTCGACAAGATCTTTGTCGCCGCCGGTTTCGATTGGCGCGAGCCGGGCTGCTCGATGTGCCTGGCCATGAACGACGACCGGCTGAAGCCGCATGAACGCTGCGCCTCGACTTCGAACCGCAATTTCGAGGGCCGGCAAGGCTTCAAGGGCCGCACCCATCTGGTGTCGCCGGCGATGGCGGCCGCGGCGGCGATCGCCGGCCACTTCGTCGACATTCGCGAGTGGAAGTAGTCCAGACTTGAACGGACCCGAGCCGCACCCGGCTCGGGTCAACGCTTCCCGTCGCGGCGGACGAGTTCGTGGAACTCCTCGCGGCGTCCGGGCTGTTCGGCCGCGACCACAAGCGCAAGCTGTTGTTCTTCGAAGAGCTTGAACCATTCGTCCCATTCGACGAGTTCATAGCCCCCCGCATTGAGCGGCCGTTCAGGCTGGTCCTGATCCTGATAGGCGTGCTGGCCGAAGACCAGCCTCAACATGGGCTGCGTCCCCGCTTCGGGCGAGATGTCGACGATTGCGGGAAAGCCGGCGCGCCCGGCAGCCCACGAGCGGATCGCATCGTGGTCGGTCAGTGTGATTGTGTCGGCCATCGGTCGCTCCAGATTGTCAACGAAGGAACGCTGACCGGAGACGGCGGTTCCCTGACATTATTTTGAGATGGCGGTCCTGCTTGCGGCGAGGCTTAACCGCTTGTTTGGGCTTGCCCTCTAAGCTCTTCCCCGACGTAAGCGAGGGGAAGTCATAGTCGTTTGGACACGGGTCTGCTCATAGCGCTGCTTAACCCGACGATCGCGCTGGCGCTCGGCGCGGCGTTCCTCGTGCTATGGTCCTATCAGCGCCACCGCCCCTATCTGGCCGTGCTGGCGCTCAGCTACAGTCTCTCGGCGGTGGGCTTCCTGCTTCAGTATTTCACCTTGCCGATCGGCATGCCGCTGACCAAGCTGGTGTCGAACATCTGCTTCAGCATCGCCGGCTGCTGCCTGGCCGGCGCCATCGTCCACCGCTATGGCCGCAAGGTGCCCTATGTGGGGATCGGCGCGCTGGCCTGCGGGGGACTGGCGTCGTTCTGCTGGTTCCTGTTCATCGCGCCGGATCTCACCTGGCGCATCCTGGCGATGAACTTCGCTTTCGGCGGTATCAGCCTTCTGGTTGCCGCCGAACTGCGCCCGGTGCGCAACAACGGCCCGACCGAGAAAATCCTGTTCGTGCTGTCGCTGCTGTCGGGCGTCAACTTCTTCGTGCGCACCCTTATCGTCGTCATCGCGCACGGGCCCTTCACGAGCTATGACGGGTTCTATGGCTCGTCCTACTGGACGACGGCGCTGCTGTCGCACGCGCTGCTGTCGCTGCTTATCGCGCTGTGCCTGTTTTCCGCCGCGGCACTCGACGTGTTGAAGGCGTTGAAGACCGAGACCTTTACCGACCCCCTGTCGGGCCTGCTCAACCGGCGTGGCTTCGAGGAGCGCGGCATGCTGCTCTTGCGGCACTGCGCCTCGGCGCGGTTCCCGGTCGCGTTGGTGCTGGCCGACCTCGATCATTTCAAGGCGCTCAACGATGTGCATGGGCATGGGGCGGGCGATCGCGTGATTGCCGATTTCGCCGCCAAGCTTCGGTCGGCGGCCGGCGCGCGCGGTGTTGCCG
>NZ_RZPB01000739.1:0-2957 GCF_003998535.1 Mesorhizobium sp. M7A.F.Ca.AU.002.02.1.1
TTCGCGATCTCGTCGGCAATGCCGACATCGCCAATGGCGATTATGACATCCACTGGCTGGAAAAATACCTGGCCAAGGAAGAGTAGCGCGGAGACGCGATGACCCGCCCCTACGCGCCCGGCTATCGCATCCCCACCGACCTGCTGCTCAAGGCCTACGCCTCGGGCGTCTTCCCAATGGCAGAAAGTGCCGGCGACCCGGAGGTGTTCTGGGTGCGGCCGGAGACACGAGGCATCATCCCGCTTGACGGCTTTCACACGCCGAAAAGTCTCTGGAAAACGATCAAGAAACATCCCTTCGACATCCGTTTCGATTTCGATTTCGAGGCGACCATCGACGGCTGCGCCGAAAAGCGCGCGGAGCGGCGCTCGACCTGGATCAATGCGCCGATCCGCGAAGCCTATATCGAGTTGCATCGGATAGGCCATTGTCATTCGGTCGAAGCGTGGCGTGAGGACCGGCTGGTCGGCGGCCTCTATGGCGTGTCGCTCGGCCGGGTGTTTTTTGGCGAGAGCATGTTCGCCAGAGAGACGGACGCTTCCAAGACCTGCCTCTTCTACCTCGTCGAGCGCTTGAAGGCGCGGGGCTTTGCTCTGCTTGATACGCAGTTCACCACCGAGCACCTCAAGCGGTTCGGCGCGGTCGACGTGCCGCGCGGCAAGTATGAGAAGATGCTCGCCGATGCGTTGAAGGGCGAGGCAATATTCTATCCCTGAGGATTGAGCCTACTTCCCGGTAGCGGCTTCCAATGGCGTCTGCGAATGGAACATCATCTTCCAGCCGTTGGCGCGATGGACGTAGCCGGTGCTGACCAGCGCGGCATAAGCCTCGCCATTCTCCCGTGTCGCACGCGCCTCGTAAGTCAGCATGATGATGTCGCTGCCCGGCTCGATAATGCCCTTGAGATCCATCTGCAGGTTGCGCCAGCGGTTGGGCTTGGCCGCGGTCTTGGCCAGATCCGCATTGTCCATCGCCTGTGCCATCTGCGGAAATGCCACCAGGCATTCGGTGTCGGCGTTGGCCGCGTAGTAGGCGGAGTCGCCCGTCCAGAATCCCTTTTCGAGTTCCAGCAATTCGGCCTTGCTAGCCGTGATCCGTTTGCTGTCTGACATCGGAAGATCCTCCTTACGCATGAATGTGCGCTCGTCCGTGGCCCAACGCATTGTGGCCAGGACGGTTCCGGGGGATCAGTTGGTGTCGGTAGTATCGGGTTCCGAAGCGTCCGGCTCCGTCACATCAGGCGTTGTGACGTCCGGAGTGGTCGCGGCTTCCGGTTTGGCTGCGGCGGGCTTGGGAGCCTCCGCTTTGGTTGCGTCAGCCTTGGCTCCGTCGGGCGCCGGCACATCCGACTTCTGCTTGCAGGCCTTCAGCCAGACGTCGTAGACGGCATGCTCGACGGCGTTGAGGCCGGGGCTTTCGGCAAACATCCAGCCGGTGAAGATGCGGCGGATCTTGCGGTCGAGCGTGATCTCGTCGACCTCGACGAAGGAATCGGTCTTCGGCGCCTCCGCCTGCGGCCGCGAATAGCAGACGCGCGGCGTCACCTGCAAAGCGCCGAACTGCACCGTCTCGTCGATATAGACATCGAAGGTGATGATCCGGCCGGTGATCTTGTCGATACCGGCAAACTCGGCAACGGCATTGGTAACCCGGTCCGCTCCCGCGGGCGGCGCCGGCGCGGGTGCCGCGGGCTCAGGCGAAGCGGCGAAGGCCACGGTGCTGACGGCAAGACCGGCGGCTAGCGCCAGACTGGCCGATATTGAGTAAGAAAAGCTCATGCAAAGATACCGGTGGTTCGCGCCCGGGTGATTCTGTCGATCGCCAAGGCTAGTCGCCGTTTTCTGATCAGCAAGCAGCTAAACACCAATTGTGGCGATAAAGGACCGGCTTGCACCCTGTCGCTACGACCCGGGTGTCCAGGCATCGTAGTCGCCGGTGACCTGCGGGCGATGCTGATTGGTGAGCACCGAGCCCTTCGGACGATAGGCCGCCGGGCTGCCGGTCAGATTGGGCTGATGCGGCTTCTGCCAGTCGCGTGGCTTGTAGTCCTCGCTGGACGGCGCGACGTCGACACGGTGGTGCATCCAGCCGTGCCAGCCGGGCGGTATCGCCGAAGCTTCCGAATAATTGCGGTAGATGACCCAGCGGCGCGTGCGGCCTTCCGAATCGATGCCGCCTTCGTAGTAAAAATTGCCGGTCTCGTCCTGGCCGACCTTCTTGCCATACCGCCACGTGTGCAGGCGGGTTCCTATCGTCTGGCTGTTCCACCAGGTGAAAAACTGCGTAAGGAAAGTCTTCATCTCAAAACCCTCGCGCCGGCAGCGCCCGTTTCCTGCTTATGGCGTCAGGCCTTGCCGAAGGCAAGGCTTTTGCCACGGCGTGTGCGCAAATGGCTTTCCTGAAACCCGACACAAGCCTGTGATCCTGCCGGTGGCTGCATGCACGCTTGCCAAGCCTTTGCGGTGTTTCTAAAGCTCTGCGCGCCCATGCTTGTATCCAGCCCGGCTTGAGGCCAAAGGAGGTGACGATTGGCCACGGAATTGCCGACCACCGACATGCGCATCAGCGCCGAGGCGATTCGCCACCGCAAGGGCGGCGCGCCGATCGTTTGCCTGACCGCCTATACCTATCCCATCGCCCGTCTGCTTGATCACCATGTCGATCTGCTTCTGGTCGGTGACAGTGTCGCCATGGTCCTCCACGGCCACAAGACGACACTGGGTGCCTCGCTGGAGATGATGATCGCACATGGGCAAGCCGTGATGCGCGGCTCGGCCAGTGCCTGCGTCGTCGTCGACTTGCCGGCTGGCAGCTATGAGGTCACGGCAGCACTTGCCGTCGCCTCGGCGCGGCGGGTCGTCGACGAAACCGGCTGCCAGGCGGTAAAGCTCGAAGGCGGCGTCGACATGGTTAGCCAGATCGCGGCCATCGTCGCCGCCGGCATTCCGGTCATGGGG
>NZ_RZPB01000073.1:0-14193 GCF_003998535.1 Mesorhizobium sp. M7A.F.Ca.AU.002.02.1.1
AGGATGAGGCCAAGGCCAGTGATGCCCGACAGCGTGCCGAGCGTCACCACGAAATCGGGGATTTTGCCTGCCGTGATGATCAGCCCGTTGAGGAAGCCCACCGCGCTGGTGGCGAGAACCGCGAGCACGCAGGCGATGAAGATGCCGTAGCCGGCGGCATTGACGAGGCCGAGGATGATGGCGCCGAGCATGACGGCTGCCGCCAACGACAGATCGATGCCCGAGGTGGCGATGACGAAGGTCTGGCCGATCGACAGCACGACCAGGATCGCAGCCGCCAGCAGCAGCGCCTGCAGATTGGCGACGCTGAGAAAGACCGGCTGGGCGATGCCGAAGACGATGACGAGGCCGACCAGGCCGACGACGGATGCCCAGTCGGCCCAGAAGGAGGGATCGAGGAGGAGAGCCGCCAGGGAGGGACGGCTCTCCTCCGCACCCGCCGAATGGGCGGCGGGCGCGTTGTCTGCAGGTGTGCTCACTTCAGCATCTCGCGGAAGGGATCGGGATAGTCGCCGCCGGGACGCGGAAAATTCTTTAGCGACGCTTCGGCATTGTCCTTGTTGATCAACAGCACAGGTGCCGGCACGTTGGCCGGCAGTTCCTTGCCCTTGGCCGCGACCGCACAGGCTTCGACGCCCATGGCGCCGACGACATAGGGGTATTGGGCGACGGTGGCGGTGAGTTCGCCTGATGCGATCGACTTCAGCGCATCGACAATGCCGTCTAGGCCGATCACCTTGACGTCCTTGCCCGACGTCCGCACGGCGCGCTCGACGCCAAGGGCCATGATGTCGTTGGCGGCGAAGAAGCCGGCGAGGTCCGGATGGGCGGCGAGGATATCGGTGGCGGCGGTCAACGCCTTTTCGCGATCCCAGTCAGCGCTGACCATCACCACGATTTCGAGCTTGCCTTCGACGGCCTGCCTGAAGCCCTTGATGCGGGCGTTGGAGCCGACATCGCCGACGATGCCGGCGACCAGCGCGACCTTGGAACCCTTAGGCACCAGCTTCAGCATCTCTTCGCCGGCCAGCACGCCTGCGGCGACGTTGTCGGTGCCGATATAGGTCGAGACGGCAAAGCCGGCGGCCTTGGCCTGCTCGGGGTCGATGGTCGAGTCGATGTTGACGATCGGCTTCTTCTTTTGGGCGACCGGCACCAGCGCCTGGACGAGGTTGGAGACGCTGATCGGGTTGACCAGGTAGCAATCGAAATCCTGCATGGCCATGGCGGTCAGGCGGTCGGCCTGGCCGGTGGCGTCACCCATGTTGGCGGCGGCCTGGACGCTGACACTGACGCCGTTGGCCTTGGCCTGCTCCTCGATGCCCTTCTGCATGGTCTGGAAGAATGGATTGTCGAGGCCTTTGACGATGGCGGCGACTTTCGCCGCATCCTCGGCGTGGGCGGGTGCCGAGACGATGGTTGCAAGCATGCCGGCGCCAAGCAGGCTCGTGCCGAGTTTCAGGCAATTGAACATGCGCATGGTTTTTCCTCCTCCTGATTGTTTTATGGGCTGCATCGATGTCGCCGTCCGGCGACTGCAATGTCCGACGGCGCGCAAGCGACCCCGGCCCCTGGCGCGACGATCCGCCAACGGACTGCTGCCAGCTTGGGGATGTGCGGACTGCCGCCCCGGTTCGGGCGCTTTTCGATGTCAGGCATTGCTCCTCCCAGAGCGCCGGCCGATGCCATGCCGGCGTTTGCGCATGTTTTATAAAAAATTGACACGCGTCAAGATTTAAAATGTGCGTAGCGATTTTTGACTGCGCGCCCTGCGGGCATGACTGTCCTGCCGGCATGCGCTACAACCAAGGCGCGAAAAAAACTGCCAGCCTAGGGAACCACTAGGGGGATGTCCGCGTTGGTCGCTACTTTTGTGCAGAGGGAGGTTTGGGGTGGGGCGTTTCGAAATCGTGGAAGAGCCAACGGGTACGTTTTCGATTTTCGACACCGTCACGGAATTGCCGGCAACGGCCAAAGGGGGCGTGTGCATTGGGCTTTATCGGCACGAAGTGCCTCTGGCACTGCTTGCAGCGGTTGAAACGGTCCAGCCCGGCCATTTTTCGCTCCTGCCCTCATTGTCGGTGTTGAACGACTGGCGGGCTCATCGAGACGATCTGCTGGCATGAGCAAAGCTGCCCGATGTCGCATCAAAAATCATACGGTATGGGAAATCACGCCCTGTTGTCGAAAGCGGCGGTGAGGCATGGAAAGCAAGGGGAGGTTGCAGTGCGTTGGGAGGTGAAGCAATGTCTGATCAGGACGACCTGATCCGAGCTGCCATCGGACGGCTGCTCGCCGAGAAGACAGGCGCCGCCGTCATATCGATGAGAGAGAGCGTCACCGAGCTTCTGGCGCTGACCGGTGCCGCACTGGACGAAAGACTCCAAGACCTGCTGCTGGAAATGGCCGAAGTCCGCGGCATGATGGTCGCTCTCGACTTCTGAACATATCCGGCTGGGATGCTGCAGCATGGACCGGCAGCGCTTTCATCGCCGGCAGCCTCTAACCTTACTGCGTCCAATATCGGGCATCGCATTTTAGGCCGAAAGCGGACAGGCAGCTTTCCGCCCGATCGCCAGTATTGCCGGCATGTCGCGGATCGTCGCCGCGACAGCGCGCCTCGCCAAACCTTGGCTCTTTTTCCGACCCTCAAACGTCTTAGCTACAGTGAAGCTAAGGAGCAGGGTCGATGAGCCTCAGGAATAAAGAAATCGTGGTCACCGGTGGCAGCCGTGGGCTTGGCCTCGGATTGGTCGAGGCGCTGGTCGAACAGGGCGCCAGTGTGACCGTCGTTGCCCGTGGCGTCGAGGCGCTGGATGCGGTCGGTGCGCGGCTTGGGGTCGCCACTATCCGCGCCGACGTTGCGGAGGAGGGCGCGGCCTATCGCATTCTTAGCGAGGTTCGTCCTGACGTCGTGGTCCTGAATGCTGGTGCCACGCCCCGGATGGGCCGGTTGGACCAACTGAGCTGGGAAGATTTTTCAATCGCCTGGGAAACCGACGTCAAGGCCGGGCTATACTGGCTGCAGGCGGCGCTCAACCTGCCGCTCAAGCCGGGCAGCCGTGTTCTGGTGGGATCGAGCGGTGCCGCCGTCACCGGGTCGCAGTTGTCGGGCGGCTATGGCGGCGCCAAGCGCATGCTGTGGTTCATGGCGAAGTACGCCAACGGCGTTTCGCTGGAGAAGAAGCTCGGCATCCGCTTTCAGGCGATCGTGCCGCGGCAGATGATCCTCGGCACCGGAACAGGCGATGCGGCGGCCGGCGCCTATTCCGGATCCATGGGCATCACGCCCGAACAATTCGTCACCCGCTTCGGTGCGCCGATGCCGCCCCGAACCTTCGGCGACAGGGTGGTTTCCGTGCTGGAAGACCCGCAATATGCCGAGGGGATCGTCTTCGGCCTCAATGGCGACGCGGGCGTAACCGTGATGGAGGGGGCTGCGGCTTGAGCGAACGAGATCCTGCCGTGGACCGCGACCGACGGGAAGGGCTGCTTGCCCTTGCCGCCGCGATGCGGCCAGAGCTGCACCGCTATTGCGCGCGCCTGATGGGCTCGGTCATCGACGGGGAGGATGTCGTGCAGGACACGTTTGCGCGAGCCTTCGTTGCGCTGAATGAGCTGGGCGAGGTGCCGCAGCTCAGGCCCTGGCTGTTCCGCGTCGCCCACAACCGTGCGCTTGACCTGCTGCGCAGCCGCGCGATCCGCGCGGCGGAGCCTATCGAGGCGGCGCTTGAAATTGCCGACGACACCAAAGCCGACCCGGTGGAGATGCTGATGCGCAGGCAAGCTATACAGACCGCAGTGTCGCGCTTCGCGGAGCTTCCGCTGCTCCAGCGCAGCGTCGTCATCCTCAGAGATGTGCTCGACGAGCCGCTGGCCGAGATCGCTGCTTTGCTCGGCATCACCGTCGATGCGGTGAAAGGGCACTTGGCGCGCGGCCGCGCCCGGCTTAGGGAAGTCAGTGCGCAGGCCAGTTCGGCTCCCGATGCGCGTATCGCGTCGGCCGCCGTGGTCCGTTATGCGACCCTGTTCAACCAGCGGGATTGGGACGGCTTGCGCGCCCTGCTTGCCGACGACGTCAGGCTTCATCAGTCCCTGCATGCGACGCGCTCGGGTGCGGCGGATGTCGGCATGTTCTTCACGATCTACGCCAAAAGCGACCGCGTGTGGCTGACGCCGGCCTGGCTCGACGGCCGCGAGGTGATCGCTGTGTTCGAAAGCCATGCCGACCAGAAACCGCATCATTTCATGTGGCTGGAGTGGCGAGAAGGTCAGATCAGCTTCATCCGCGACTATCGCTATGTCAGCTATGTTACCGACGATGCCGAGCTGGTGCTGGCCAAGGACGCCAGGTCCTTCGGTCGCGGCACCGGGCACTGAAGAGCGGGCGCGCATCTGACCATCATACGGGCGGTGCTGTTCCTGCCCAAGGGGCCGATGCGGGGCTGGGCGTCGCACCGCCTGAGGATGTCTTTGACGTGCCCACGCGTGACATCCCCTAACTCTGCTCGATCAGCGCGCGCGCCGCAGCTTTCCCTGCCGCAAGGATACGATCCGACAATTCCGTTCCCTCCACGGCACGGGCCAGTTGAAGCGTGCCAATGAGGGTCGCAAAGATAGCGAACGCAACGCCCTCCGGATCAGGAGTTTGCGGCGGCAGCTCTACCGACACCTGGCGCACCTGGGTCAGCAAACGCTCGGTATAAAGCTGACGCGTTTCGGGTGGCTCGCGGGCGATTTCCGCCAGCAAGGCGGCAGAGGCGCAGCCCTTCCCGGGATTATCCCGATGCGCCGCAGACAGATATGTGTCTATGGCCATTGCCAAGCCGCCGGAGGCCAATGCTTGCCGTATCTCGTCGGATTGATCCTCGAGAGCTGCAGCGACCGTTTCACGGACAAGCGCCGCCTTTGATTGAAAGTGGGGATAGAAAGCCCCGTTCGTCAGCCCGGCGTCGCCCATGATGGTTGCCAGTCCGGACGCCGCTATGCCGTTTTTCCGAAAGCGTTCCGCGGCGACCTCCAGGATCCGGCCGCGCGAGGCGTCCTTCCTGCCCTTTTCGTAGCGCATGGCTGCTATTCCTTTCTGCTATTGCATTATGATCATAATCTGATATTACGACTGTAATTTAACAGATGCAAAAAAGCTAGCCCCCATGAGTTTGGAGCACGAAATGAAAACGAATGCCGGAAAAACCGCTGTTGTGACCGGAGCCTCTTCGGGCATCGGCCGCGCCAGTGCCGAAGCCCTTGCGCGGGCCGGGTTCACCGTCTTCGGAACCAGCCGGCGCAAGGCCGGCAACGATCCGGACGGGGTGATCATGCTGATCTGCGACGTGACCGACAGTGAGGCCGTTGCCGCACTCGTTTCGACGGTGCTCTCGCAGACCGGCCGGATCGACCTCTTGGTCAACAATGCCGGGGTCGGCCAGCTTGGAGGCGCCGAGGAATTCTCGATTGCCCAGGTGCAGGCTCTGTTCGACGTCAATCTGTTCGGCGTCATCCGCATGACCAATGCGGTGCTGCCGTCGATGCGGCAGCGTGGCGAGGGGCGCATCATCAATATCGGCTCTGTGCTGGGACTGGTGCCCGCGCCGTATTCAGCGCATTATTCGGCGGTCAAGCACGCGCTCGAGGGCTATTCGGAATCGCTCGACCACGAGGTTCGCGCCTTCAACATCCGCGTTTCGGTCATCGAGCCGGCATTCGTTCGTACTGTCTTCGACCAGAACGGGATCCAGCCGGATTCGCCGTTGCAGGAATACGATCAGGCCCGCGCTACGCTGGAAGCGCTGCTTCGCGACGTGATGCCTGTCGCCGACCGGCCGGAAATGGTGGCGCAAGTGGTCGTCAAGGCAGCGACCGATGCCCGTCCGCAACGGCGCTACACCGCCGGCAAGGCTGCGCGCCAGGTCAGCCTGCTGCGTCGCTTTGCTCCCGCGGGGATATTCGACAAGAGCCTGCGGAAACAATTCCGCCTGCCCGTTTGAACACAGCGAGCAGAGGATTTCACGCACATGCGACACACCAAAATCACTCTCAGAAAGTCACTGCCATGAAGGCATTCGTCGTCGACAAGTACAGCAAGAACGGCACTCTGCGGCTAGCCGAAATGCCGGAGCCGAAACTCGGGGACAGCGATGTCCTGGTCGAGGTCCACGCCGCGGCGGTGAACCTGCTCGATTCCAAGGTCAAAACCGGAGAGTTCAAGCTGATCCTGCCCTATCGCTGGCCCTTCATCCTGGGTCACGACGTGGCCGGGAGGGTTGTGCGCGTGGGATCGAAAGTCCGCAAATTCGACCTGGGCGACGACGTCTATGCGCGGCCGCGCGATGGCCGGATCGGGACGTTCGCCGAGTTCATAGCCATGGATGAAGCCGACGTGGCCCTGAAACCCGGGAACCTCAGCATGGAGGAGGCGGCCTCGATCCCGCTGGTCGGCCTGACCGCCTGGCAGGCGCTCGTCGAAAGGGCCAAGCTGAAGAAGGGACAGAAGGTCTTCATTCAAGCCGGTTCCGGCGGCGTGGGGACATTCGCCATCCAACTGGCAAAGCATCTCGGCGCGACCATTGCGACCACCGCCAGCGCGGCGAGTGCCGGTCTGGTCAAGGGGCTCGGCGCCGATATCGTCGTCGACTACAGGAAAGACGATTTCGAGAAAGTCCTTTCGGGCTACGACGTCGTCTTGAACAGCCAGGACGCCAAGACACTTGAAAAATCACTGAATGTGCTGAAACCGGGTGGCAAGCTCATCTCCATCTCCGGCCCACCGGATCCGGAATTTGCCAGGGAAAAGGGACTGAACGTGGTGCTGAGGCTGGTGCTTCGCCTGCTGAGCCGCGGTATTCGAGCGAAAGCCAAGCGCCGTGGCGTGACGTTCTCGTTCCTTTTCATGTGGGCGCAGGGCGAGCAGCTGAGCAAGATCGCATCGCTCATCGAATCCGGCGCGATCCGCCCGGTCGTCGACCGGATATTTCCCTTCGAGGCGACCAATGAGGCGCTGGCCTATGTCGAAACAGGACGCGCCAAGGGCAAGGTCGTCATCAAGGTCAGATAGCAACTCAGCCCCGATCGAGGTCAGCCGCGCCGGGCTGCGTCGATCGCCGCGACGTCGATCTTTGTCATCTCCATCATCGCATCAAAGGCGCGTTTGGCTTCCTCGCCGCCGGCCGCCATGGCCTCGGTCAGCGTGCGCGGCGTGATTTGCCAAGACACGCCCCATTTGTCCTTGCACCAGCCGCACACGCTCTCCTGGCCGCCATTGCCGACGATGGCATTCCAGTAGCGGTCGGTTTCCTGCTGATCGTCGGTGGCGATCTGGAACGAGAAGGCCTCGTTCTGCTTGAATGTGGAGCCGCCGTTCAATCCGATGCAGGGAATGCCGGCGACGGTAAATTCGACCGTCAACACGTCGCCTTTCTTGCCGGACGGAAAATCGCTCGGCGCACGGTGAACGGCGCCCACGCTGGTGTCGGGAAAGGTCTCTGCGTAGAAGCGCGCCGCAGCCTCGGCGTCCTTGTCGAACCAAAGGCAAATCGTGTTCTTCGGTATCTTTGGCATTGCATGTTCCTTTCGGCGTTGGAGTTGGCGGAGGTCAACCCAGGAGATTGCGTGCCGTGCGCATGAAGATCCTCGACCCGATCGGGATCAGGTCGTCGGGAAAGTCATAGTCGGGATTGTGCAAGGCGGGGTGCCGCTCGCCCGCACCGAGGAAGAACATCGCCGACTTGGCACTATGGCCGAACAGGCCGAAATCTTCCGAGGCGCGCATCGGCAGGGCCTCTTCGCCGTGCGATACGCCCTCTTCATCGAGCGCGCGCCGCAGATGCTCCACCGCGTCCGGCGCGTTGACGCTGGCGACGAAGATCTCGTGATAGTCCCAGCGGGCGGTAAGGCGATGCTCGCCGGCGATCCTGGCGACCAGTGCTTCGGCAGCAGCACAAAGGTTCGCCATGCGCTCGTCACGCCGGGTGCGCAGCGTTGCCCAGACCTGCGCATGAGCCGGCGCGATGCCGAACACGGCCTCGCCCATCGCGGCATGGGTGACGGTCAGCATGGAGAAGTCGTCGTCGGCGAAGGTTCCGCGCCCGAGCGCCGGCAGCGCCGGCATCAGCTCACTGATCGCCAGCATCGGCGAGGTGCCGGTCTCCGGCATGGATGAATGGGCGGTCTTGCCCTCCAGCACGATGCGCATGCCGCGTGACGCACAGTTGACCACGCCGGGCTTGAGCCGCACCTCGCCGAACGGCACGCCAGGCAGGTTGTGCAGCGAGAAAGCGAAATCCGGCGCGATCTCGCCGAAGCGGGGATCGGCAACGACGCCGGCTGCGCCATTGCCGGTTTCCTCCGCCGGCTGGAACATCAGCACGACGCGGCCGCTTGCAGGCCGCTCGCGCCCCAACTGCCGGCCGAGGGATGCCAGGATGGCGGTGTGTCCGTCATGGCCGCACATATGCGACTTGCCCGGCACGCGCGACGCATGCGGCACGCCTGAAAGTTCTTCGATAGGCAAGGCATCGAGTTCCGAACGGAACAGCACCGTCGGCCCTGCTTTGCCGCTGTCATATGTGACCGCGACGCCGTGCCCGCCGAGCTGTGTCAGCACCTTGTCCGGCCCCGTATCGGCGAGGAAGGCGACGACCTCCTTTGCCGTCTTCTCCTCTTCATTCGAGATTTCCGGATACTGGTGCAGCTGGCGCCGCCACGCCGTCAACTCGACGATGTCTCGGTTGGTCAGAGTCATGCTTTTTCAACCTCCGCTGCATTCTTCATCGACACGTCCAGGCACAGGGGTGCCGCAATGATGAATTGCTAGCGACAAAGGGCAGTTCCCGCCACAGTCCAAGTTTCAGGCTTCGGCAGGCCAGAAACGGCCGTTCTCCCGGCCATCCGCAGCCTATTGATTGATCTCGGGCTCGACGAGCTTTGCCAGATTTCTGAGCGATTCCTGCCAGCCGAGATAGCAGGCCTCGACCGGAATGACGTCCGGAATGCCGGCCTGGGTAATGTCGATTTCAGTGCCGACCGACACTTTTTTCAAGACCACGGTCACCCGTATCTCGCCGGGCAGGTTGGGATCGTCGAACCTGTCGGTGTAGAGCAGGCGCTCGCCCGGAACGAGTTCAAGGTATTCGCCGCCGAAGGCGTGGCTGTCGCCGGTGGTGAAATTGCGGAACGACATCTTGAACGTGCCTCCGACCTTTGCCTCGAAATTATGGACCGTGCAGGTGAAGCCGTTTGGCGGAAGCCACTTGGCCAGCGCGTCCGCTTCAACGAAGGCGCGATAGACCTTTTCAGGGCTGGTCGTCAGAACGCGGTGCAAACGTACGGTGCCGGGCATTGCTGGATCCTTTCATGAATGCCTGTTCGATACCCCAAGGACGGACGAAGCCTAGCCAGTCCGACATTGGTTTGCGAATTTTTTGACGGGAGGCGGCCTGCCTACGCCGCGGACATGCGTTCGACCCCGAGCTATCAACACGAAGCTCGGGCGAGACGGCGGATGAACTGCACCGGCTTCGGAGCTGGCGCTCACCTGCTAAATCGAGTTCCTGAGCCATCTTGTTGTTCGGGCGTGTTTTTGTCGATTGCCGCGAACGGCCGCGCGTCCCCGTCGATGCTTCGAACGCCGCCAAATAGGGCAGCGCGTCTTTGCCGTCCATGTGCCGATCATTAGAATTTGCATCTGATCAGAGTTGATTTCCTATCAAGCCGTTAATGCGGTCATGCTGTTAATCAGCATTTGCTAATGAGTCTTTCGAACCTGAGGCAAGCAATGACCAAGAATCTCGGCAATGCACGTCATACGCCGGCGAAGGACCCGCAGGTCTCCCTTCTGGGCAAAGCCGCGCCGGCGCTGTTTCCGCTGGTCGTGGCGGCACTGGGTTACATGGTTGGCAAGCAGTTCTTCGGCATCTAGGCGCGAAGTTCCGTTCCCTCAAACGTCTCGGCGGACCGACCATCTCAGCGCGCGGGCCGCCGTTTGCGTTGCAGCGGCGTGTTGCCGGGCATCAACGTCAAACATGCACGTCGCCAAAGGACAGTTCGCCGTCGTTATCGGCCGTGAAAAAGACGATGGCAAGCAACCCGACATAGAATGCGGCCACGACAACCACGATCGCCACACCGGGAACGGGGCCAAGGGCGGCGCTGTCTACGGCTTCGCGAAGCGAACCGGCAAAGCCGGTCCTGACGCCCACGGTTTGAAGGCTGGGGGTGGATATCTTGAGCACCCAGGCCAGCAAGAGGATCAGGAACAGGTAGATGTAATTTCGCCGCAGCCGACGGGCCAGCGCGACGCGCTGCGACAGCAGGAACTTCGGCGCGCGTAGGCCTTCCCCGACGATGAGCAGCCAGTCCGAGGCAAAGTCGGGCTGTGGGGAAAAGATCTGCGCGAAATAGTGGCGCTCGAACTGGCGTACGCGCGCCCGATAGAAATCGAAGAACCGATAGCGGCGCGCCTCGATCCATAGCAGCAGCAGGATCAGCAGCATGGCGAAAAGCAGCACGCCGTGATGCGCACTGGCCGTCGACAGCGATACCGAAAGCAGCGCCGCCACCACCGTGATTGCCCAGTTGGTTGTCCTGTCCAGCCGGTCGCGCCATCCCGCCATGCGAGCGATCTCGGCGCGGTGAAAATGCGACAGCGTGTTGACGCGCTCCGCCGATGAAAGGACGGGGCCAGCGGGCTTTGCCGACGCGTCGTTCATGGCATCCTCCGGCAAGGAACAGAACGGCCTGCCAGCGGCATTGTTCCCTGTCCTCGAGACCGCCGATCCAGCCGACCAGCCGCGCGTTGAGGCCGAGGCGGCTCCGGTCCAGCAGACACCAAGCTGGCGGTTGACCACTGTTTCGCGAAGTGCCGATCGAAGGGCACGACTGATGTGGACAGCACCGGTGACGCAGGCACCTGCATGCACCAATCACATTACATTACGAGGTCTTGACCCACCCGCGACGGAGTCCAAAATCCTCCGCACCAGTGCCGACGAGGCGCCGGCTTCACGGGCGCCGCGCGGGTCAGGGGCGGTGGCCTTCGGGCAGGCTCAGGTGCGCGAGCCCCCGCCACTGATCCAGGCGTTTCCAACGGGACCGGAGCGCCAATGGCGCAGACGCGCATCGTCCGAGCATGGCAACCAGAGCATGCAAACGAACGATAGACAGGATCAAGAAAGGAGCAAATGCAATGACCATTCGTGATCTGATGCCATGGGGTCGCGATCCAAACCAGGTTCAGACCCTCTCAGGCGACCGCGATCAGGACCCATTCATGAGCCTGCATCGCGAGATGAACCGCCTTGTTGACGACATGTTCCGCGGTTTCGGTTCACGTCTTCCATCCTTGGGCAGGCTCTCTTCAGCGGGCGGTGGCTGGCCTAGCGTGGAAATCTCGGAAACGGACAAGGAAATCCGCGTGACCGCCGAGATACCCGGCATGGAGGAAAAGGACATCGAGGTGTTGCTCGATGACGGCGTCCTGACGTTGCGCGGTGAAAAACACGCCGAAACCGACGACAAGGAACGTCAGTTCTCCGAGCGATTCTACGGCCGCTTCGAACGTCGCATTCCGATCGGCTTCGAAGTCGAAGAAGACAAGGTCGCTGCCGATTTCCGCAACGGCGTGCTGTTCGTCACCTTGCCGAAATCCGAGAAGGCACAGAACAAGATGAGGCGCATCCCCATCGGCGGCAAGAGCACCAAGCACTAGAATGATTGGATGCCGGGCGGGAGGGTCACCCGCCCGGCATCGGCCGTTGAATTTTGCGCCGGTCACATGGACCCTTGAGAATCCCTCTGCCTTCGGCAACATGACGGCGACGGTAGAGGGTATGAAATGAACCAGCCGATTTCTGCCATATCGCCGCGCAAGTCCGTGCCGCGCAACACGCCGATGGCGCTGACCGAGGCGTTGGTCGCGCGCACTATGCGTGCTGTCGAGGATGCCGGGCCGACGCCGGGCATGGTTCACATGACCGATGCCGACTATGCGCGTATCCGCGACGAGGTGCTGGCCGGCGCTCCGGCCGGGCCGCTGAAACTATTTGCCTATGGCTCGCTGCTGTGGAAGCCCGCCGGCGAGGTGAGGGGCGGAGAACGCGCGGTGGCCAGCGGCTGGCATCGTTCGTTCTGCTTCACGGTGCAGCGTTTTCGCGGCACGGTCGAGCAGCCCGGCTTGATGATGGCGCTCGATCGCGGCGGCCAGTGCCAGGGCATGGTGTTCGAGATCGCGGAACCGGTGGCGGCCAACCTCGAAGCGCTGCTGCGCCGCGAAATGACCATCCTGCCCGCCGTCAACGTGCCGCGCTGGCTGCAGGTCAGGACCGAAGGCGGCCCATGTCGCGCGATTGGTTTCGTCGTCGATCCCGCCAATCCGCGTTATGCCGGCAAGCTCGACAAGCAGGCGATCGCGGCGACGCTGGTGACAGCCGTCGGTCATTGGGGCTCGGGCGCGCAATATCTATTCGAGACGATCCGCCACCTCGAAGCCTGCGGCATCCGCGACCGCAATCTGTGGCGGCTGCAGGAACTGGTGGCGGAAGAGATCGGGCTGACCGTCGCCCAGAAGTGATCCGCCCAGAAGTGATCCGCTCAGACGCGGCACGCTTCAGTCGTGTTTGGCTCCGGATGCTTGCAGGCCACAGCACCTTGCGAAGCAAATCTCTGATTTCGTAAGTCTCCGCAGTGAAGGTTTAATGAATTGAAAACAGTTCTGGGCCAACGATGACCTGAACACCGGCGCAGGACACGGTGCGCGTGGACCAATCATGAAATCCTCGACCGGAGAGCACTACCCAGCGCTGGATCATGTTCGTGGCCTGGCGGCCTTTCTTGTCTTTACCTGGCATTTCCTTCATGCTTCTCCTGAAGGCCCCGTGCCTTATGATTTCGTGCCGGCTCTTCCTATCTTCAGCGTTCTGGATGAAGGGCATACTGGCGTTTCCCTGTTCATGGCGCTTTCCGGCTACCTGTTCGCCAAGCTGCTCGATGGAAAGCAGATCAACTATCTGCCCTTCTTTGCCAACAGGGCCCTCAGGCTGCTTCCGCTTCTCCTGGTCGTGCTATGCATCGAGGCCTGCCGCAGGTACGTGGCCGGCCAGTCCCTCGACGGGTATTTCACGGGCGTCGGATTGGGGTTTCTTTTTCCCACCCTCCCGAATGGCGGCTGGTCGATAACGATCGAAGCGCACTTCTACCTGTTGCTGCCGTTCTTGCTGATGGTATCCAGGCGGTTTGTGTTCGCGCCCTTGCTGTTCATCGCGGCAGCCATTGTGCTGAGGTCCGTCCTGTATGTGCAGATCGGCGAAGTGCAGTCGGCGGCGTCCGCAACCATCATAGGCCATGCGGATCAGTTCCTGGCCGGCATTCTTGCCTTTCACCTGCGTGCCCACGCGAAGAACCAACACTGGCTGGCGCTGGCCGTTCTCATGGCTTTTTCGGGGTTCTTCTGGTGGTTCGATGCAGCCGGCGGATTTTACCAACTGGGCCGCTATCCGTCGCCTCATTGGATATGGATCATCCTGCCGACCCTGGAGGCGGCAGCCTATTCATTCGGCATCGCCTACTACGACACGAGCTTTTCGAGAAAGCGAACAAGCCCGCCGTTCAGGGTACTGGAGAAGGCTGGGGCCTACAGCTATTCGATCTATCTTCTGCACCTGTTCTTCGTCATGCAATTGGCAGCGTTCATAGACACGAATGTCATGAGCATCAGCAATTTCTACGTCGCATGCCTCTGGTCCGCATTGTGCTTCGTGGCGACGATCCCGATCGGCTATCTCAGCTATACCTGCGTCGAGGCGCCATTCCTGCGCCTGCGTCTGCGCTATATGGACCAAAAGCCCGAAACCGCGGCATCGACCGCGGCTGAGCTTGGATCGGTCATCGCCGATACACCGACCTCGTTCAGCCGTCCCTGAGCCATACCAGCATCTCGCCGGGCTCGCGGTTGTCCCAGGCGAAATAGGGAATGGCGGTCAGTCGCGTCTCGGCGGTGGCCGGCGGCTCGGGCCTGTAGAGCCCGTCCTGCCAGCCGTCGGAGACATCGGCAAGTGCCGCGGTCGACAGCGTCACCACGCCGCCGAGAAGTTCCGGCCGGTGCTGCGCTTCGATGGTGGCCGTCCGCGGCAGCGTCAGGCGATGCGGCTGGCTGTCATTGTCTGATGCCTCGACGCAATAGATCAGCGGGCCGCGTGACAG
>NZ_RZPB01000740.1:0-2939 GCF_003998535.1 Mesorhizobium sp. M7A.F.Ca.AU.002.02.1.1
GAGGTAAGGGGTGACCGTATTCGTCAAGGTCGGGGAGGAGGTCGACCCTGGCGAAATTCTGTCTAGATCGCCTGGCGGGCGATGATCTTGATTTCGTCGCGGACGATACCGAGATCATGCAGCTGGCGGTTCGAAAGGCGACCCAGCTCGGTAACCGTCTCGCGATAAACGCGCCAGTTACGATAGTTGCGGATCAGGTTCATTGTCGTTCTCTTTTTCAAAACTGGTTCGGACCATTCGCGGTCCGAAGAATTAGACCGCCTTGCGAGCGACGTAAGGAATGTCGCTGCGGCTGATGCCGAGGTCGGTCAGTTCACGGTTGCTCAGGCGGCTCAGCTCGGACACGGTGTCCCTGTAGCGGCGCCAGTTGCGGTAGTTGCGGATCAGGTTCATGGTAGTTCTCGTTTCGTCTTTCTTGCGGATCATTCCGTTTGTGTACGAACTATAAATAGGCGGACCCATATCGATTTAAAAGCGCTATGGCTGCATGGCAGCAATGCAAATTGTGCAATGCAGCATTAACGCTCGTTCACGGACCTGACACAAAGAAACCCGAATCGGAAAATGCCTAAGCGTCAACGGCTTGACCGGATCGGCTGCAAAAAAGACCAAACTTGGGGGGGAGAAGCAGCATGGCGAGCTATTCGTCGCGGGTCAGGGCGGATATCGCGCGCTGGCAGCAGGCCGGCATGATCGACGCCGCGACGGCCGATTCGCTGGCGCGCGATGTCGAGGCCAACGAGCGCAAGTCGCTGAGCTTCGGCTCGATCCTGGCTATGATGGCCGCCTTGCTGTTCGGCGCCGCCATCCTGATTTTCGTCGCCGCCAATTGGGACGCGATCCCGAGGCTGGCGCGCGTGGCGGCGCTGTTTGCCGTCATCCTTGGCGGCTATGTCGGCGGCGCGGTGCTGAAGGCCCGCGACCATGCGGCAATCGGGGAAGCGCTGTGGATCGTGGCGGCCGCGGCTTTCGGCGGCTCGATCGCGCTGATCGGCCAGATGTATCATCTCTCGGGCGACGAGGCCTCGGCTCTGGTGACCTGGGGAGCCGGCACGGCGCTGGCGGCGGTTGCGCTGCGATCGAACCCGCTGACGGTGGCTTCGGTCGGCATCGCCGATGCCTGGCTGGTCCTCAAAGGCTTCGACTATTACAGCCGCAGCGATTTTCCGCACGGCTTCGTCGTGATGGCGATCGTGCTGTTTGCCGTCTCGTTCTGGACCCGCAGCCAGGCGGCGCGCCACCTGATTATCCTGTCGGTGCTGTTCTATCTCATGCTGCTGGTCACCAACCACGACACGCTGCAGGTGGCGATCCCGCTGGTCGTCGCCTCGGCGCTGCTGTTCGCGGCCTCGGTCTTCGCGCCTGGCCCGGTCGACCGGGTCGTGCAACTCGGCGGCCGCTTGCCCTTGCACGCGCTGCTCGCCTTCCTCACCGGCCTCGCAATGATCCAGTTCGAACTCGCCGACGAGAGCACCTACAACAGCGGTTTTGCCCTCGCTTCGGCGATCGCGCTGGCCGGTGTTGTCGCCGCGATCGTGCTGGCAGGACGGGAGAGCCGTGGGCTACGCTGGCTTGCCTATCTCGGCTTCGCCTTCGAACTCGCCATCATCTATGTCGTGACCCTGCAATCGATGCTCGATACGGCCGGTTTCTTCCTGGCCGCCGCGGTGCTGCTCGGCATCCTCGCGATCGTCATCATCCGCGTGGAAAAACGCATGAAGGGCCCAGACGCCAAGGGAGCCACGGCATGATCACCGGGAAAAGGCTTGTCATCTCGGCGCTGGTGCTGGCGCTCGTCCAGATAGGCTTCCTGAGCTGGATCATCGCCGGCCGGGCGGCGATCCTGCGCAACGGCAAGGAAGTGCTGCTGAAGATCGAACCCGTCGATCCGCGCGACCTCCTGCGCGGCGACTATATTATCCTGGGCTACGAGATTTCACGCATACCGGTGAAAATGATCGCCAACATTCCGCCCGACAAATTTTCAAGCGACGATACGTCGATTGTGGTGCGCCTGAAGAAGGGCGCCGACGGCTATTGGCAGCCGACGGCCGCCTGGTTCGGCAAGGCGCCAACGATGGCAACCGCCGACGAGGCCGATATTCTAGGCCACATCGCCGAAGGCTGGGACCTTCGCGGCGAAGAGGCGACCATCGCGCCGGACTATGGCATCGAGCGCTTCTATCTGCCGGAAGGCGAGGGGATGGCGATCCAGAACGACATGCGGGTGCGGCCATTCGGCATCCGTCTTGCTCTTGCCGGCGACGGCACCGCGCAGATCAAGGCGCTGGTCGACGGCGACAAGACGCTGTTCGAGGAACCACTCTACTAAGTCCCTTATTTCCGATGGTGTGAAGCATGCCAGTTAGCCTGTCGACGCGTGAAGACATCAACCTCGACACTGTCTTCCGCGTCGCCTGGAAGAAGGACACGGTGGAGATCAGCGAGAAGGCCTTGCAGCGCATCGCCGAATGCCGCGTCTCGTTTCTGAAGCTGATTGAATCCGATCCGCCACCGGTCATCTATGGCGTCACAACCGCCATGGGGGAATTGGCAAGCCGAAAGCTCGAACCTGACGAGCGTGATCGCCATGCGCGCATCAAGGCGTTTGCCGCCGCCACCTCGTTCGGCGATCCCTTGCCGGATCGCGTGGTCAGGGCGATCGTGCTTGCCCGTCTGACAAACTTCATCGAGGGCAACGCCGCCACCACGCCGCGCATCGCGCTTGCCGTGGCCGCGATGCTCGACGGTGGGCCGATGCCTGTCGTGCCGGCCTCCGGCCAGGGCGGCGCCGGTGAGATCCTGGCGCTCTATCCCTTGTTTGCAGAACTTTCGACGCGCTTCGACCTCGAGGTCAAGGAAC
Organism: Mesorhizobium sp. M7A.F.Ca.AU.002.02.1.1; assembly: GCF_003998535.1. NCBI lineage: Bacteria > Pseudomonadati > Pseudomonadota > Alphaproteobacteria > Hyphomicrobiales > Phyllobacteriaceae > Mesorhizobium > Mesorhizobium sp. M7A.F.Ca.AU.002.02.1.1. The sequence goes on from NZ_RZPB01000740.1 coordinate 2,864, forward strand.
GCGGCTCGCTCATCAACGGCTCGCCCTGCGCCGCCGCTTTGGTGGCCGACGCAGCGCTCGCGGGGCGCCGCCGCAT
>NZ_RZPB01000741.1:0-2935 GCF_003998535.1 Mesorhizobium sp. M7A.F.Ca.AU.002.02.1.1
GAAGATCAAATGCGGGCAGAGTTCGCGCGCCTTGCGCCCCGGCATGCCGCCACGCACGCCGAAGGCGCGCGCCTCATAGGAAGCGGCGAGCACGACGCCGCCGCCCACCGCGATCGGCTTGCCGCGCAGCGGCGGATCGAGCAACTGCTCGACAGAGGCGTAGAAAGCGTCGAGATCGGCATGCAGGATGGTGGCTGTCGTTTCCATCGACCGCACATCCGCAGTTGCTGATAGAATAGAACAAATAAAGAACAAAGATGGATGGTTGTCAAGCGAAGAGCGATTGGGTGCGGCAACAGCCATGCCGGTTCGGCTTGAACGCAACCGCCTAGACACTATGCTCCGTTCGCAGCGCCGCTTTCATCTTTTCCAGCGCTGCTTCGCCGCCTGCCGCCAACTGGTTGGCAATCCTGGCCAATCTCTCGTCGGCCTTGCGGTGCCTGCTGCCCCAGGCGCCGAGCGTCGCCAGCACCGGCAATAGGTCGATGCCTGCTTCGGTCAGCCGGTAGACCGTTCTCAAGCCATGCGTCGGGTCGTCGCTTCTGGTGAGGATGCCTTCGTCCTGAAGCGTTTGCAGTCGCTCGGCCAGCGTGCGCGAGGAGATGCCTTCGTCGGATTGCAGGAATTCGCGAAAGTGCTTTTTCCCGGCGAAGACCATGTCGCGGATGATGAGCAGCGTCCAGCGGTCGCCGATGAGTTCGAGCGACAGGTTGATCGGGCAGTCGGATTTTTCGCGCGTCGCCATCTATGGTTCCATTTCTAAATCACTTTACTATTGACATCGTTTTGGCCTTGCGTCAACAGTTCCAAATGTAAACTGTTTTGCGATAGCCGTGAGGAGAATGACGGTGAAAAAGCTGGTCCTGCAGATGCAGATGTCGGTCGACGGCTTTGTCGGCGCCACCGAGGACCATTCCTGGCAGCTCTGGGAGTGGGGTGACGAGAGCGCCTGGGACGATGAGCTGAAGCAGGACTTCAACGCTGTCTTCACAGGCGTCGATACCATCCTGCTCAGCCGCAAGATGGCGCAGGAGGGCTATCTCACCCATTGGGGCAATGCCGCCAAGAAGTTTCCGCACGATCCGTTCTACGCCTTTGCGCAACGCATCGTCGACGCCCGCAAGGTGGTGCTCAGTGATAAGCTCAAGCAATCGGCCGGGGAGCCGGCCTGGGAGCGCACGAGCGTGGCCAGCGGCGACCTGCCGCGCGAAGTCAATGCGCTGAAAGCGGGCGAGGGCGGCGACATGGCCGTGTTCGGCGGCGCCGGTTTCGCGTCGGCGCTGATTGCGGCCGGGCTGGTCGACGAGTTTCAGCTTTTCATCAACCCGGCGGTGCTGGGTGCGGGCCGCCGGATTTTTGATCAGGGCGGTTTTAGAAACCTGCGGCTGCTCGGCTCGAAGACCTATGACTGTGGCATGGTGGTCAGTCGCTATGCACCGGCGGGGTGAGGGGGACCTCCATCTTCTCCCTGCTCACTTCGCATCGTGAAAAATAATCCCGACCGTGTGGCGCATGCCTGAGCGCAGCCGGCTGACGCCATGACGCAGGTTGACGCGGTAATTGCCTTTGGTGCCCTGCACCGGCCGGTTGTGGACGGCAAAGACAACGGCGTCGCCCTGGCGCAGCGGCACCACCTCGACCCGGCTCTGCATGCGCGGCCGCTGCTCGGTCAGCGCGAACTCACCGCCGGTGAAATCCTGGCCCGGCTCGGAGAGCAGGATCGCCACCTGCAGCGGAAAGGCGAGGTCGCCATAGAGATCCTGGTGCAGGCAGTTGAAGTCGCCAGGCACATATTGCAGCAGCAGCGGCGTCGGCCGCGTCTGGCCGGCGGCATGACACTGATCGAGAAACGCGGCATGCGTCGCGGGATAACGCATAGCCTGCCCCATCCGCTCGTTCCACCGATTGGCGACCTCGGCCAGCCTGGGATAGAGCGCGCTGCGCAGGCCGCCGAGCAGGTCCGGCAAGGGATAGCGGAAATAGCGGTACTCACCCTTGCCGAAGCCGTGCCTGGCCATATGGATGTGGCTGCGGAAATGCTCTTCTTTGGGATAGAGGCCGGCGATCTCCCGGCATTCTTCGGGCGAGAGCAATTTCTCGATCACCGCGCAGCCGAAACCGTCGAGTTCGGCGGCAAGGGCGGGCCAGTCGTAACCCGCGACACGCGTCCGAGCAGCTTCAACCGCCGATGCGGCAACCCTGGCATGGGCATTCATATCGTAGCCTCCTTGTCGATCAGAGCGCGCTTGCGCTCGACGCCCCAGCGGTAGCCCGACAGCGTGCCGTCGGCGCGGACAACACGGTGGCAGGGAATGCCCAGCGCAATCGCGTTGGCCGCACAGGCCGTCGCCACGGCACGGGCGCCGTCCGGCTGGCCGAGGCGCTGGGCCAGCGCGGCGTAGGTGATGGTGGCGCCGCACGGGATGCCTCGGAGCGCCTCCCACACGCGCTGCTGGAATGGCGTGCCGCGGCGCAGGTCGAGCGGCAGGTCGAGGCCGACGCCAGGCATTTCGATGAAGCGCGCGATTGCCGCGAGATCGTCGCGCAAGGTGGCCCCGTCTTCGACCAGTAGCTTGCCCGGGAAGCGATGGCCAAGATCCCGCTCCAGTGTGTCGGCGTCCGAGCCGATCAGGATGGCGCAGACGCCGATAGCGCTGCGTGCCGCCAGGATTTTACCGATCGGGGATTCGCCGATGGCGTAGGTTATGATATCGAGGGCGGCGAGCTTGGTGACCGTCGCCGGAATATTGGTTTGTACGAGGTTCATTGCCTTCACTCCTTTGTCTGTGCCTGAACCCTAGCCACGTGCTGATTGGCGCTCACTCCGATGCTTGCTTTCAAATTCGAATCTCCAAGGCAGGTGCTCTACGGCGCCGTAGAGCACCTGCCTTGGAGATTCGAATTTGAAAGCAAGCATCGGAGTGAGCGCCAATCA
>NZ_RZPB01000742.1:0-2935 GCF_003998535.1 Mesorhizobium sp. M7A.F.Ca.AU.002.02.1.1
ATCTAGCGTCGAACCTACCTGCAAACACTAAATATAGTATTAACAGACAATTTATTCAAGCCCGACAATTGTCCCTATCGACCCCAACCGCCCCACAATTCCAACGCTTCCGCCGGCCTCGTAACCAGGCGGAAATGCGAGCAAAACGCACATAATCCGGGAAAAAGACCGGGCTCAGAACTTTCCGGTCGCACTCTCAACAGGAGCGCATGGCCTATAAAAGGCGACTCGTTTTGCGCCGTCAAGGATTCGTTTGCGTAGCTTTTGTGACCCCAACATCTTGTGTGTCACATATGTGGATAACGGGGATAGAATGCGGTGCGGCGATCGCAATTTTGTCGCCACCAGGCAATCCGGACGCGGCAACGATCCAAAGCGTCGTGCCTGAATGGATCAGCCGTAGTGCAGCCTGGGTTTTGGCTCGGTGCCGGTGAACTGCACCCCGATACGGTCATTGCGACGCCAGCGGACCTCACACCGATAGGCAATGCCGTCGAGCGGCACATAGAGAAGGAAGCGATCGGGAACCCGGGCTTCCAGCGGTATCTTCAGTTCGGCTCCGCCTTCGTGTTGATTGCGCAGCGTGCAGCCGACTTCCGAATTCGAAATTCCGGTGATGATCGACCCGCCCTTGAGCACGCGCGGACGATGCTCGCGCTCAGGCTCGTCGGACTCGTTTGGAATTGGATTTTCGGGGCTCGCCATCGATCAAAAAATACCAGAGCTGCCGAATCCTACCTTTGATTCCTTAGCAAAGCATTCATGTCGATGGCGGCAACGCGTGTCCAGCCTTTGCAAGCAAGTCCCGTTTTGCAAAGAGCGCGGTGTGGCCGCCCGTCAGGAGAAGCTGTGCGGGTCGGCGCAGAAATAGGCGATGATCTGGCAAAGGTCGGGTTCGTTGACCATGCGCACCGCTTCGCTTGCACGGACCCATTTGCGGGTGCGTGAGCGTTTTTCCTTCCAGCGGTCCGCGACTTTGTCGACATGCAGCGGAAACACCAGGACCTCGCACGGGACTTCTTCGCCGGAAGCCAGCGCCTTGGCGTAGAAGTAACGGCCGGCTTCAAGATGAGAGACACGGCCGCGCAGCCCGGCCTCCTCGCCGGCTTCGCGCGCCGCGGCCTCGCAGAGCGGCTCCCTGGCCTCTGGCCAACCCTTGGGCAAAACCCAACGGCCGGTATCGCGGCTGGTGATCAGCATGATTTCGACGCCGTCTCCCGTGTCGCGCCAGGGCAGGGCGGCAACCTGCAGGCGGCACGGCGCGGTGCCGAAGAGCCGTCGGACCCTTTCGGCCAGATGATTGTGTGTCGTTGGCCTCGTCAACATCGAAGAAGCTAGCCCCAGCCTCCGGAATCGTTTGCCGTCTCACGAATCTTACGGCTAATTGTCGGCAATAAAAGTAAAAAATTTCATTCGCCTGGCCAATTTCCGCCAATAGACGTCGATTTCGCGAAATATCCGGCTCTGCCGGACGTGTTTGCGAAAGCAAATCCATCCCCGGTGCAAGCTGCTGGTCTGTAACAGGGTAGTTGCGAATCAGCCGGCGTGGTCGTCGGCGATCGGCTTCTGGTAGGTGAAGCCCATATCCCACGGGAAATAGATCCAGGTGTCCTGGCTGACTTCGGTGACGAAAGTATCGACCAGCGGCCTGCCTTTCGGCTTGGCATAGACGGTGGCGAAATGCGCCCTGGGCATCATCGCGCGCACGATGCCCGCCGTCTTGCCGGTGTCGGTCAGGTCGTCGATGATCAGCACGCCGGCGCCGTCTTCGGCGAGCAGGGCAGGGGTGATCTCCTTGAGGACCTGCAGCTGCCCCTGGCTGGTATAATCGTGATAGGAGGCGACGCAGACGGTTTCGATGACGCGGATGCCAAGTTCACGCGAGATGATCGCCGCCGGCACCAACCCGCCTCGCGTGATGCAGACGATCGCTTTCCATTGCCCCTTGTTGGCACCGGCAAGCCGCCAGGCGAGTGCGCGAGCGTCGCGATGGAACTGGTCCCAGGAGACCGGAAAGGCTTTTTCGGGAAGGGACATGTCGCGCACTCCACAGCACGCGGGGATCGCGCGCAAGAAAACAGGGGAATGCGCGCGGAATTAGCTGGAAAGCCCCCATCTTGGCAAGAGCAGGGGCCTTGGCAAGGCAAGGGCCAGCGATCGCTGTGGGCTTACCGCGACAGGAAGGCTGCCACCGGCGCGGTGCGCAGCACGCTGCGCGTCACGCCGCCGAACAGAAGCTGGCGCAGCCATGAATGGCTGTAGGCGCCGAGCACCAGCAGATCGGCGCCGGTTTCCGCGATCCTGGTCTGGATGATGTCATCGACCGAACTGCCGCCCGACTGCTGCACCGAGACGCTGACGGTGGCGCCGTGGCGCGACAGCGCCGCCGCGATTTCGGCGCCGGCGGCCTCCGGGCTGTCGTCGAGCGTTTCAGGAGGGTCGATAACCAATATGTCGGTCTTCTCGGCTTCGATGATGAAGGGCAGCGCGTCGAAGGCGGCGCGCGCCGCTTCCTTGCTGCCGTTCCAGGCGAGCAAGACGCGTTTGAAGGTGGTGATCAGCGGACCCTCGTGCGGCACCACCAGCACCGGCCGGCCGGCATCGTAGACCAGCGTGTCAACGTCCGCGCTGGAATCGCCGCCCGTTTCGCGCTGCGCTGCTATGATCAGGTCGGCGGCCCGCACGCTCGAAATCCCGGTCAGCGCGCTGTCACCCGAAAAGCTCTCCAGGCTTCGCCACTCGAAGGAAAGACCGGAATCCTCGATATGCCTGAGAAACAGCGTCCTCAATTTCTCGGCCCGTTCCCGGTTCATATCTGCCGAAACCTGCAGGAATTCGGTGTCGGGCAAGCCTGTGGCAGAGGTGTAGGGCACGGGAAGCGTTTCGGCGTGGATGCCGACCAGATGGCTCTGGAACCGGCTGGTGTGCGGAATGG
>NZ_RZPB01000743.1:0-2933 GCF_003998535.1 Mesorhizobium sp. M7A.F.Ca.AU.002.02.1.1
TTGAGACTGGCAAGATAGGCCTGAACCGCCGTGTCGTCGGTGGCGCTGCCGGCATAGCCTTCGATCTTGTCGATCACATTGAACCGCTGCCGCACGCGGATATCGGTGACGCCAGCTGACGGATCGACGCTCAGCGTATTTCCATGGATATCAAAAGTCAGCGCGCCATTGTCGGGCGTGCCGGAGGCACCAGCCTGGCTCGAGGTTATCCCGCCATTGACGCGGATCGCCTCGAGCGCGGCTGCGGTCGTCGTGCTGACGGTGTTGTTGGTGATGGTGGCATTGACGATCCCATTGCCGTCGCCGTTCGCGACCAGGATGCCATAGTTCGCGACGTGCGTGACAGTGTTGCCGTCGAGCTTGACGGTCACCGTGTTGCTGCCGGTGGCGGTCCCGTTGATGGAGACACTGATACCTGGTCCGGTGCCGGAATCCGCGTTGTTGATGTTGTTGTTGAGGATGTTGCCCGTGAACAGGCCACGCACGACCGGCGATGCGGCACCGCCGCGGTTGACGTTGATCTGCGAGCCCGCGCCGCCGGCACCAAACAGGGTCGCATAGTTCGCCGTGGTGAAGGTCGCGTTCAGCACATTGAAATTATAGGTGCCGGCGCCGTTCTGATCCATGTCCACGCCAACGAAATTGTCGGTGAAGGTGCCGCCGCTGCCGGCGACGCCGGCCTGGCCGACATCGAAATCGATGTTGCCCGAGCCGTTGTTGATGAGCTGGATACCTCTCGCGAAATTGCGCAGGAACGACGAGTTCGTGACAAGGCCGGTGATGTTGGCGGTGCCGTCGGCCTGCAGCAGCAGGCCGACATTGCCTGGCGGTCCCACGGAGGTGTCGCGGAAGGTCGAGCCCGAAACAGTGATGTTCAACGTGCCGCTGTTGTTGAAGACGTTGAAATTGTCCTCAAGGCCGTTCGCGATCACCGAATTGGTGATGGCGACGGTGCCGGTCAGGCCGTTATGGGCGGCGTCGGCGGCGCGGAAGCTGATCGAGCCTTCGTCGGCCGCGGCGCTGGTGCCGTTCGTGCCAGAGGTTGCGTTCACCACGCTATTGGTGAGCGCGAAGCCATTCACCTCGAACCCTCGGATACCGAAATTGTCGAAATCGTTCAGCTGCAGACCATTGAGCTGCACATCCTTCGTATTGCTGAGGTAGATGCCGGTGCCTTGCGTGGCGCTGCCATCGGCGCCGGTCTTGTTGGCGATGACGCCCCCGCCGGTCGCGCCGACGTTGGCGCCATTTCCAGTCACATGCAAGCCGCCATTGCCGAGCGCCGTGCCGGTATTGACCAGGATGATGCCGTTGGCGCTACCGCCATTCGATGTGATGCTCTGGAAGACAAGGTTCCCCGAGCCGATATTCGTGTTCTCGACATCGAGCGCGGTGCCGGTCCCCGAATTGATCGTGCTGCCGGAGCCGGTGGCGGTAACCGTGCCGCCGCCGGTGGCGCTGAAGCCGGTGGTGTCGCTGGTTGAGGTATCGATCGCCAGCTTGTTGGTGAAGCTGATCGTCGTGCCGTTGGTGCCGCCATTGGCCACCAGGTTGATGCCGTCGCTAAAGCTATTCGATGTTATGGCGCCGTCGAACGAGATCGTGCTGCCGCCGCCGGCGGTGCCGGTGTGGTTCTGGACGTCGATCGCGGTGGCGTTGGCGGTGTGGGTAATGGTGCCATTGTAATCGATATTGGCCGAACCGCCCGAAACCAGGAACGCCGTACCCGTTGCACCGCTCAGCGCGCCGGAACCGAGGTCGACCGTGCCGCTGACGTTGGTCAGCCTGACATTGTTGGCGCCGCCGACCGAATTGGTCGAATCGAGCGCGATGCTGGCGGCGACGCCAGAGAGATTGATCGCCTGGCCGGTGGTCGCCCTCACCGTTTCTGCGGCAGCGGTAGCTGTGATGCCCATCGTGCCGCCGGTTCCAACAATTCCGGTGCCGCTGGCGGTGTCGATGGTCACGCCGCCGGTGAAGCTGACCGTGCCGCCGGTTTGCGAGACGCCGACGCCGGTGGTCGTGTCAATGTTGGCGAGGCCGGTGATGTTGAGCGTACCGCTCGCCACCTGAATGCCGCCGCCCGCCGTGACGGCGCTGTTCAGTGTCACCGTGTTGAAGGTGAAGACGCCGGTGTTGCCGGCGTTGATCGCCATAATGCCGGCAGTCGTCGCCGCGGCAACGCTCGTGTTGCCGGTGACGGTGAAGGTACCGGCGACGCCGTCGAAAATGATGCCGCCGCTGCTGCCGCCTGAACTGATGCTGGTCACCACCATATTGACGGTCAGCGGATCGAGATCGAACGCCGCGCCATTCCCCGTGAAGACGCCGCCGCTGCTGCTGTTCAGCGTGAAATTGGTGGTCTTGGTGTTGGCTAGGACGCCGGTGCCGCCATTGTTGAAGACGCTGAACGCGCCGAGATCGAGGGTGCCGCTGGTGTTGGTGAAGCTGAGGCCGTCGCCCTGGACGCGCCCTGGGCCTGGTGAGCCAACACCGATCGTTCCGGCGCTGACAGTGCCGCCGGCGCCGTTGGAGTCGAAGCGGACATTGTTGAAGGCGATGCCGCCGCCAGTGCCGCCGAGCACAGTGTTGTCGGCAAAGGACTGGATCTCGACCGAGTTGTCCGTCGCGCTGATGTTCTGGCCGGCAAAGGACGCGGCCAGCGCCGATCCCGTCGATTTCAGCGTATTGCCGTCGATCGAAAGCAGAAGCGTGTTGGCCGGCGCAGCTGATGTGGAGAAATCGAGCGCCCTGCCGCCGGCCGCGATGTCGTTGTTGCGGAGGAAGAAACTGGAGGCGGACGTCGCGTTGACGGCGACACCAGTGCCGGTGCCTGTGTTGCGGATGATGAGGTTCTGGAGGCCGCCGGTGACGACGCCCGAGCCTGATGTCGCCAGATCGACCACCGAGCCGGCGGTGTTGCTCTGCAGGAT
>NZ_RZPB01000744.1:0-2933 GCF_003998535.1 Mesorhizobium sp. M7A.F.Ca.AU.002.02.1.1
GTGCTCACGTACCCAAACGTACGCTCCGCTCCGGTTCTCGGAACCCACCATTTCGGCTCGGCCTGACCTGAATCTCAAAAGACCTTGGGCGAGAACAATCGCCCATGTCTGCCCACGGCCTCAGGCAGCGGACATATGACAATCAGATGTCGAAACTGACGACCTGATCCATCGTCTGCGACGGCAAAAGCTGGTCCATCTGGCGCGACGGCTGATCGCAGCCGGTCTCGCCGACGACGCGGGCCGGCACGCCGGCAACCGTCTTGTTGTGCGGCACAGGCGACAGCACCACCGAGCCGGCCGCGATCTTCGAGCAATGGCCGATTTCGATGTTGCCGAGTATCTTGGCGCCGGCGCCGATCAGCACGCCGTAGCGGATCTTGGGGTGGCGGTCGCCGCCGGCCTTGCCGGTGCCGCCCAGCGTCACGCCATGCAGGATCGACACGTCATCCTCGATGACCGCGGTCTCGCCGACCACGAGGCCGGTTGCGTGGTCGATGAAGATGCCCTTGCCAATGCGGGCGGCCGGGTTGATGTCGGTCTGGAAGACCGAGGACGAGCGGCTCTGCAGATAGAGCGCGAAATCCTTGCGCCCCTGGTTCCACAGCCAATGCGCCAGCCGATGCGTCTGGATGGCGTGGAACCCCTTGAAATAGAGCACCGGCATGATGAAGCGGTCGCAAGCCGGATCGCGATCGTAATAGGCCTGGATGTCGACACGCACCGTCGTCGGCCACTCCTTGTCGTCGGCCAGCATGGACTTGAAGGTCTGGCGGATGAGATCGGAGCCGATGTCCTGGTGCGCCAGCCGCTCGGCCAGCCGATGAATGACTGCTTCTTCCAGGCTGTCCTGGTTGAGGATGGTCGAATAGAGGAATGCAGCGAGCAGCGGGTCGCGGTTGACAGCCTCCATGGCCTCGTCGCGGATCGAACGCCAGATCGGATCGACCGGCTTCAATGCGCTGTGTCGGGAAATGCTGATGCTGTTCATCGCCGTCTCGTCCTGCGTCCTGCCTGGCTTGCCTGTTGTGCTTGCCTGCTGCCCGGCCGCACATATAAGCCAGATCATAGCACGATTGAACTCAATTTTCCTTAGTGCTTTGTCAAATGGATTTGGTTCGCGGGAATTCAAGCAGCCATGGAAAACGAACCCTTGATCGACGACGCGCTGAAAAGCGAGCTCTCAGGGCTCTACCGGGCACAGGGCCGCCACTACCACAACCTTGCCCATATCGAGGCGATGCTGGCGCTGGCTGGCGACTATCGAAGGTTGCTGGCCGATCCCGAGGCGATCGAAGCGGCGATCTGGTTCCACGATGCCGTCTATGACAGCAGGGCCAAGGACAATGAGGCGCAAAGTGCCGCCCTTGCCGAAAAAAAGCTGGCGGGCCGCACAGATCCTTCACGTCTCGACCGCATCTCGGCAATGATTGTCGCCACCGCCACGCACCAGGTGCCGCCGTTCGACGGCGCGACGGCCACACGGGACGCAAGTCTTTTCCTGGATATGGACCTGTCGATCCTGGGTGCCGCGCCGGACGCCTTCGACGCCTATGAGCGCGCCGTGCGGCGCGAGTACCACTGGGTGGAGGAGCTGATGTGGCGAGCCGGACGCAGTGCGGTCTTGAAGAGTTTCCTCGCCCGCCCGCATATCTTCCACACGCAAGAGTTTCGCCAGCGCTTCGAACCGCAGGCCCGGGAAAACATTGCGCGATCGCTGGCGGCCCTTGCAAACGGCTAAGGACAATCAGGATAGGCGCCTATCACGATGCCAAGCAGCCTCGTCCCCGACTACGGCACTGCTTCTCGCTGCCCGGGCCCTCCGCTCAGAGCGGATTTTCGGCATAGAACTCCAGCACGCGCTGCTTGAAGGTCTTGTCCCCGACGGCAAGCATATGATCGCGGCCCTCGATGTGGAAGGCCCTGGCGTTCGGCATCAACGCTGCAAGCTCATCGGGCGAGCCGCCTATGTCGTCGGTGGTGCCGACTGCGACCAGCGTCGGCTGGGCGATGCGGGCAACATCCTGCTCGCTCAGCAATTCGCGCGATTTGGCGATGCAAGCCGCCAAGGCACGGCGATCGCTGCGGGTCTGGTCGGCGAAGGCGCGAAACGACCGGCCGCGCGGATGGCTGGTCGCGGCCGGATCTTCGGCAAGCAGCGCGTCGGCAATCGGATCCCAATCGCCGACACCGTCGATCATGCCGATGCCGAGGCCGCCGAAGACCAGCGTCACCACCTTGTCCGGATCGGACAGCGCCATGAACGCCGCGATGCGCGCGCCCATGGAATAACCCATGACGTGGGCGCGCTCGATGCCGAGATGGTCGAGCAAGGCAGTGGCATCGGAGGCCATCTTGACCGGCGTATAGTCGGCCTCATCATAGCTCTTGGACGACGCGCCGTGGCCGCGATTGTCAAAGGTGATGGCGCGGTAACCGGCATCGTTCAGCGTCTTGAACCAGCCGGGCGACACCCAGTTGACATAGTGGCTCGAAGCGAAGCCGTGGATCATCAGCACCGGATCGCCCTCGCCCGATTCCGGCTGGCGCTCGAGGAAAGCAAGATCGAAGCCGTCATGGGTGAAAAACTGCATCAGCGACCCCGCTTGCGCACTCAACCGCCACCGCCATTGGGTGCATCGCCATTGTCGGCGGGCGGCATGCCGGGGCCGGACACCGTGCCCACCGCCGGATGGCGCAAAAGGTCGCCATACTCGATGCCGTTCCTGGCGGCAGTGCCGGCCTTGAGCTCAAGCACGAAGCGCACCGGTACACCAGGCGAAATGACGGCGTCTGATTGCGGCTCGCCGTGCTTGACCGCCCGGATCTTGCCGTCCTGGCCGACAAAAATCAGATCAAGCGGCATCGGGGTGTTGTGCATCCAGAAGCCAACCTGCTGCTGGACCTCGAAGACAAACAGCATGCCGTGGTTG
>NZ_RZPB01000745.1:0-2921 GCF_003998535.1 Mesorhizobium sp. M7A.F.Ca.AU.002.02.1.1
CTTCTACCGGGGCAAGGATGTCGCGGTGATCGGCGGCGGCAATTCGGCGGTGGAAGAGGCGCTCTATCTGTCCAATCTCGCCAAGAGCGTGACGGTGATCCACAGGCGCAGCGATTTTCGCGCCGAACGTATCCTGCGCGAGCGGCTTCTGAAAAAGGACAATGTCCGCGTCATCTGGGACACGATCGTCGACGAGATCACCGGTCGGCCCGGCAAGACGCCGCTGCCGCCCTCGGTCGAAGGGCTGAAGCTCAAGCATGCGGGGACCGGCGAGGTGTCGCACCTCAAGATCGACGGTGTGTTCGTGGCCATCGGCCATGCGCCGGCGGTTGAACTGTTCGCCGGCAAGCTCAAGCAGAAGCCGAACGGCTATCTGTGGACGGCGCCGGATTCGACCCGCACCGATGTGCCGGGCGTGTTCGCGGCCGGCGATGTGACCGACGATATCTACCGCCAGGCGGTGACGGCAGCGGGGCTTGGCTGCATGGCCGCACTCGAGGCGGAGAAGTATCTGGCCGGCATCGAAGTGCATCGCGAAGCGGCCGAGTAGAGAGTTCAGAGAGCGGCTTAGAAACGCCGTGTAAAAGCCTGATTTTTCATTCAGACGCCAAAACAGAACGAGGGGAATCATGGCGTTGGACTGGGACAAGCTACGCGTGTTTCACGCTGCGGCGGAGGCGGGGTCGTTTACCCATGCGGCCGAGACATTGCATCTGTCACAATCGGCGATCTCGCGGCAGGTCAGCGCGCTCGAGCATGATGTCGGCGTGCCGCTGTTCAACCGCCACGCCCGCGGGCTGGTGTTGACCGAGCAGGGTGAGATGCTGTTTCGCACGGCGCATGACGTGCTGATGAAGCTGGAGACCATCAAGTCCCGGCTGACCGAGACCAAGGATCGCCCGTCGGGCGTGCTGCGGGTGACGACGACGGTGGGGCTGGGCGCCGGCTGGCTGACCGAGCGGGTGCAGGAATTCATCGAACTCTATCCTGAAATCAGCCTGCAGTTAATCCTCGCCAACGAGGAGCTCGATCTCACCATGCGCCAGGCCGATTGCGCCATTCGGCTGCGCCAGCCGCAGCAGCCGGACCTGATCCAGCGCCGCCTGTTCACCGTGCATTTCCACCTCTACGCGGCCCCATCCTATGTCGCCAAGCATGGCAGGCCGTCTTCCGTCGCCGAGCTGAAGGCCCATCGCATCGTCACCTTCGGCGTGCCGGTGCCGTCGCATCTGTCGGAGCTGAACTGGCTGGAAACGGTCGGTGATTTCGAAGGCGGGCAAAGGGTGCCGACGCTGCAGATCAACGACATATTGTCGATCAAGCGGGCGGTGCAGGGCGGTGCCGGTATCGCCATGCTGCCCGACTATGTGATCAGCAAGGACTCCGACCTCGTGCAGCTGCTGCCGGAGACCGAGGTGCCGTCTTTCGACACCTATTTTGCTTATCCGGACGCGATGAAGAACCAGGCCAAGCTGCACGTGTTCCGGGACTTTATCATCGCCAAGGCGAGAAGCTGGTCATTCTAAGGACATGTCGATTGCCTGGCCCGACCTGAGCCTCAACATGCCCTGAGACGGCGCTGCCGGTTTCACCTACCCCCGCCAGGGCGACAGTCGAGGCAGCCAGCCGGGCACGTTGCGGCGGTAGGCGTCGTATTCGGCGCCGTACCGGTGAGCCAAAGTCGGCTCCTCGTAGAACCGCACGAAAGAGCCCATGGCGATCGCGCCGATGACCGCATAAGCGGCCAGCGTCCAGCTCGAGAACAGCAATGCCTGGCCGAGGATGATCGACAGCACGGCGACATACATCGGGTTGCGGACATGACGGTAGATGCCGCCGATCACCAGCCTCTCGGTTGGCGCGACCGGAGCGGGCGTGCCGAGGCCCTCAAGCGCGAATCGACCGAAGGCATGCAGCAGTGCTGCGATCGCGACGGCGATCAGAAGCCCGCCGGCAGGAACAAAGCCCGGCAGACCAGACCACGGCAAGCCCCAGCGATCGGTCAACAGCCAGGGCACCAGCCCGGCAACCACGCAGGGCGCCGCGATGAAGAAGGCCGCACTGCCGGCGATCGCCGAAAACGTCCGCATTGGCTGCTTCCTCCCGATTGCCTTAGAAATGCACGCCTGCTGCCTGCTTCCACATCATTGCCCGGTTTTGGCATTTTGAGCCGAAAGCCAGCCGAGATCGGCAATTCTGTAGTTGCAATTGCCCGATTCGGCGGCCCATTTCGACGATTCTGCTGGTCCTATTGGCTTCTGGAATGGGTTAGACCACAGCCTGCGTCTTTTTGCATGCGTGTGTTGCAAAATAGATGCTTGTTTCTTGGGCATGATGAGCACATATATAGATCATCTCCTGGGCGCGTTCTCCTCCCATTAGCGCCCTCGAGTGTTCCCCTCTGGAGGTTAGCCTTAACAGGCACTCCAATCAAACTCAGCCGGATCTTCATTGATCCGGCTTTTTTGTTGCCTGTGCTCTGCTGGGCCGGCAAAAAATTCCATCACAATTGCCACGTAACGGTGACATGTAACCTCTGGTAACATAGCCCGGGCGCCCGCGACCTGCTATGTGGATCATAGGACGCGGTGTGGTTCGGACGGGAGATGGGGGCATCACTCGTACGGCCCGGGCTCAGGCGGCTACCGCGTCCGAACCGTTTTTCCGCCGAACTCGGCGGCACCAAATGCGGCGGACCTGCCGTTTTACCTCCCAAGGAAACGGTCCGCGAACAAAACGACGTCCGGTCCCCGCCGGACGTCGTTTTCTTTTGTCCCCTCGAATCAGGTTCGAGAGGAACGCTACGCCATCAGGCAGCCTTGCCGTTGGTGTTCATCGCCTCGTCGGCCAGACGGCCGGTGAGTTCGGCCATGTGGTCGAAGACGGCACGGTAGCTGGCAACGCCCGCGGTCGCCGAGCGC
>NZ_RZPB01000746.1:0-2921 GCF_003998535.1 Mesorhizobium sp. M7A.F.Ca.AU.002.02.1.1
CCACCAGGCGTCGTCGAAGGCGGCACCGACGTCGGGCGGCGCCGGAGCCCAGCCGACATCATTGCCGCCCTGACGCCAGACCACCCAGGCTGGCGCCCATTGATCGCCGGCGATCCACACCCAGCCGAAATCGGGATCATACGCCCAGCGGCCATAGTGATAGACGACATCGCCGAATGGCTCGGTGGACTGCCAGTACCAGCCATTGTCAGTCCAGACCCACCTGCCTTCGGTGTAGGGCCGCCATTGGGTATGCACCGAGGGAACCCAGACATCGCCGAAGCGGCTGGAGGTTCGCCATCCGCCATAGTTCGAAAGCCTTTCGCGGACGGTGACGGAAATTTCCGCCGCATGCGCCTGTGTTCCGGGCAGCATCAGCGGGCCGGTCAGCGTCGCACTCAAAGCCATGACCGCGGCCATTGCTGCAGCACGTCCACGCCGGCCGAGAGAGTGGCGTGAAGACGCTTGGAAAAAGGATATGATAATCATAACGGGCTCCAGAGTTCCGCATCCAGAAAATCCCGGGAACCGCCCTGCTGCCCGCCACCGCTTCCCGGCTTCTCACCGATCGGTTGTCATCGGCCCCGGTGACCGCATTGCGGCATTTGACCATCAACTTTGCGCGACCGGCGCGGCATTCACAAATGGGACGGTCGTTTCCGGCGCCCGGGCGATTGCGAAACCGCCGGGTGATCCCATTTTGCGAATAAACCATTGAAACCGCTGGAAACTATGGTGGGGCGTGACGAGGGCCGCCATCTCTGACGATACTTGATCGTCCGGCGGCAAGCCCGTCGGAGCCATCACCATGACGATCTGGATTTCACGGGAGGAAACCTGATGCTCGACAAGCCCTCTAGCAAGAAACTGTCTGACGTACTCGACCAGTTCGGCGCCGCGCTTGCTGCCGATGACATCGAGAAGGCGGTCGATTGCTTTCAAGAAGATTGCTACTGGCGCGACCTCGTTACCTTCACCTGGAACATCAAGACCATGGAAGGCCGCGACCAGGTCCGCGACATGCTGAAAAGCCAGTTGTCGAACACCAGGCCATCGCACTTCGCCATCGCCAAGGGCGAGGACGCGACCGAGAGCGGCGAACTGATCGAGGGCTGGATCAGCTTCGAGACGGAGGCGGCACGCGGCTTCGGCCATATCAGGCTGAAGAACGGCAAGATCTGGACGCTGCTGACCACCATGGCCGAACTGAAAGGCCACGAGGAGCCGGCAGGCTTCGCGCGGCCGATGGGCGCCAGGCACGGCTCGGGCAAGAACCGTCCGACATGGAAGGAAGAGCGCGAGAGGGAAGCCGCCGAGCTCGGCTTCAAGACGCAGCCCTATACGGTGATCATCGGTGGCGGCCAGGGCGGTATCGCGCTCGGCGCGCGGCTGCGGCAGCTTGGCGTGCCGACCATCATCATCGAGAAGAACGAGCGTGCCGGCGACAGCTGGCGCAAGCGCTACAAGTCGCTCTGCCTGCATGACCCGGTCTGGTACGACCATCTGCCCTATATCGATTTCCCCAAGAACTGGCCGGTCTTCTCGCCCAAGGACAAGATCGGCGACTGGCTGGAAATGTACACCAAGGTAATGGAGCTGAATTACTGGTCCTCGACCGAGGCCAAAAGCGCTTCCTATGACGACAAGACGAAGGAATGGACCGTTGTCGTCCACCGTGACGGCAAGGACATCACGCTGAAGCCGAAGCAACTGGTGCTGGCGACCGGACAGTCCGGCAAAGCCAATCTGCCGAAATTCAAGGGCATGGAGACCTTCAGGGGCGATCAGCACCACTCGTCGAAGCATCCGGGTCCCGACGCCTATGCCGGCAAAAAGGCCGTTGTCATCGGATCCAACAATTCCGCCCATGACATCGCTGCCGCACTTTGGGAAGCCGGCGCCGACGTGACCATGGTGCAGCGCTCGAGTACCCATATCTCCAGGTCCGACACGTTGATGGAAATCGGACTGGGTTCGCTCTATTCGGAGCAGGCGCTGCAGAATGGCATCACCACCGCCAAGGCCGATCTCATCTTCGCTTCGCTGCCCTACAAGATCCTGCACGAGTTCCAGATCCCGGCCTATGCCGAGATGAAGAAACGCGATGCGGCATTCTACAAGGGACTGGAAAAGGCCGGTTTCATGCTCGACTGGGGCGACGACGAGTCCGGCCTGTTCATGAAGTACCTCAGGCGCGGCTCTGGCTATTACATCGATGTTGGCGCATCGCAGTTGGTCATCGATGGTTCGATCAAGCTGAAGAGTGGCGTCGACGTCGAAGAGATCAAGCAGCACTCGGTCCTGCTCAGCGACGGGTCGGAACTGCCTGCGGACCTCATCGTCTACGCCACCGGCTACGGCTCGATGAACGGCTGGGCCGCCGATCTGATATCGCGCGAAACCGCCGACAAGGTCGGCAAATGCTGGGGCCTCGGCTCGAACACCACCAAGGATCCCGGCCCCTGGGAAGGCGAGTTGCGCAACATGTGGAAGCCTACACAGCAGGAAGCGCTGTGGTTTCACGGCGGCAACCTGCACCAGTCACGCCACTATTCACAATTCCTGGCGCTGCAGCTGAAGGCCAGGCAGGCCGGCTTGGCGACGCCGGTCTACGGGCTGCAGCAGGTGCATCACAAGGGGTAGGCGAGCGCGATTCCGGCGAAGCCGGAAGAAAGAAGGCAGGGCTTGCACCCTGCCTCCTTCCTTTGAGGGAATTACGCCGGCTTACCCGCCGCGAACTGCGTCACCACCCGCTGCAACAGCGGCACGTAATCGCGAAACGTCCGCGTCTTCATGTTGGCAATCTTGCCGCTCTCGTCCCAGATGCGGACCCGGACCGCTTCCTCATGGAACGGGTTCTTGCGGAACTCGGCCACCTCCTCGGCATTCATCGGCCCGCCCTGCAGCGACAGCGTATGCAC
>NZ_RZPB01000747.1:0-2918 GCF_003998535.1 Mesorhizobium sp. M7A.F.Ca.AU.002.02.1.1
GACCGGTGCCGCCGACCCCGGAGAGTTGCGCGACCGTGGCCTGGCGCATGTGCCGGAGGACCGCCATCACGTCGGGCTGGTGCTGGCCTTCGAGGAGAACGAGAATTCGATCCTCGGCTATCACGATGATCCCCGCTATTTGAAGGGGCCGTTCCTCAACATCGATGCCATCCGCAACGATGCCAGGGACAAGATCGCCAAATACGACATCCGCCCGGCCGACTGCCGGCTGAAGACCGCCAATTTCTCCGGCGGCAACCAGCAGAAGATCGTGCTGGCACGGGAGATGGAACAGGACCCGGGCGTGCTGATCGTCGGCCAGCCGACACGCGGCGTCGATGTCGGCGCCATCGAGTTCATCCACAAGCGCCTGATCGCCATGCGCGACCAGGGCAAGGCGGTGCTGGTGGTGTCGGTCGAGCTGGACGAGATCCGTTCGCTGTCCGACCGTATCCTGGTGATGTTTGCCGGCCGCATCGTCGGCGAGCGCGGTCCGGAAGCGACCGAGGGCGAGCTCGGCCTGCTGATGGCCGGCATCGAGCACCAGGAGGCCGCGCAATGAGCACGCCTTACGCCAAACTGCCGGCCTGGGCCGACTATGGCCTGATCCCGCTGATCAATCTGTTCGTCGCCTTCGTCGTCGCCGGCTTCGTCGTGCTTCTGGTCGGCGAGAATCCGTTGCGCGCCGCCGTCATCCTGGTCGAAGGCGCCTTCGGCAAAGGCACAGGCATTGCCTTCACCCTGTTTTATGCCACCACCTTCATCTTCACCGGGCTTTCGGTCGCGGTTGCCGCGCATTGCGGCCTGTTCAACATCGGCACCGAGGGGCAGGCCTACATCGCCGGCCTTGGCATCGCCATCGTCTGCCTGAGCTTCGACAGTACACTGCCATGGTGGCTGACCTTCCCGCTGGCGATCATTGCTGCGGCGGCGGTGGGCGCATTGTGGGCGCTTATCCCGGCCTATCTGCAGGCCAAGCGTGGCTCGCACATCGTCATCACCACCATCATGTTCAACTTCATCGCCGCCTCGATCATGGTTTACCTGCTGGTCGGCCCGTTGAAGCCAGCCGCCTCGCAAGCGCCGCAGACGCGCAACTTCCTCGCCGGCGCGGAATTGCCCAAACTCAACTGGATCATCGAGCTGTTCGGCGCCAAGATCCGTTCGGCGCCGCTCAACGTCACCTTCCTGCTGGCGCTGGTCATGGCCTTCCTGGTCTGGCTGCTGATCTGGCGCACCAAGCTCGGCTACGAGATGCGCACCTACGGTCACAGCCCGAAGGCGGCACGCTATGCCGGCATTTCCGAAACCCGCATCATCATCACCGCCATGATGATCTCGGGCGCACTGGCCGGCATGATGGCGCTCAATCCGGTGATGGGCGATCAGCACAATGTCGCCATCGACTTCGTTTCCGGCGCCGGCTTCGTCGGCATCGCCGTGGCGCTGATGGGCCGCCTGCACCCTGTCGGCATCGTATTGGCGGCGGTCCTGTTCGGCATGCTCTACCAGGGCGGCGCCGAACTCGCCTTCGAGATGCCGGCAATCAGCCGCGACATGATCGTCATCATTCAAGGCCTGGTGATCCTGTTTGCCGGTGCCCTCGAGCACATGTTCCGGCGCTACATCCAGGCGCTGTTTGCCTCGTTCAGTCCGCGATCGGTCGGCATGGAAGCGGTCAAGGGGAAAGGTGCCTGAGATGGATGTGTTCAACGCGATCATCCAGACACTGGACTCCACCATCCGCCTCTCGGTGCCGCTGCTGCTTGCTTGCCTCGCCGGGCTCTATTCGGAACGCGCCGGCATCTTCGACATCGGCCTCGAAGGCAAGATGCTTGTCGGCGCCTTCGCCGGTGCGGCCGCAGCTTCCGTGTTCCATTCGGCCTTTCTCGGCCTCGGCATGGCGGTCGTGATCTCGGTCGCCTTCGCCATGATCCACGGCTTTGCCTCGATCACTCATCGCGGCAACCAGATCGTCTCCGGCGTGGCGATCAATTTCATCGCCGCCGGCTCAACCATCATCCTCGGCCAGGCCTGGTTCCAGCAGGGCGGGCGCACGCCGGCGCTGCAACCGGGCGAGCGCTTCGAGGCCATCACCTTGCCGGGCGCCGAGGCCATCCGCGACGTGCCGATCATCGGACCGATCTATGCCGAACTCCTGTCGGGCCACTCGATCCTGGTCTATCTTGCCTTCCTGATGGTGCCGTTCACCTGGTGGGTGCTGTTTCGCACCCGCTTCGGCCTGCGCCTTCGCGCCGTCGGCGAGAACCCGGCCGCCGTCGACACCGCCGGCATCTCGGTCGCCTGGCTGCGCTACCGGGCGCTGATCTGCACCGGCATCCTCACCGGCATTGCCGGCGCCTACCTGTCGATGGTGCAAAATGGCGGCTTCGTGAAGGACATGACTGCCGGCAAGGGCTATATCGCGCTGGCAGCCTTGATCTTCGCCAAGTGGAAGCCGGTCAACGCCATGTTCGCCTGCCTGCTGTTTGGCTTCCTGGACGCTGCGTCGATCCGCCTGCAAGGATCCCCGCTGCCCATCATCGGCAAGGTGCCGGCGCAGTTCATGCAGGCGTTGCCCTACATCCTCACCGTCATCCTGCTCGCCGGCTTCATCGGCAAGGCAATCCCGCCACGCGCCGGCGGCGTGCCTTATGTCAAGGAACGTTGAGCGACGGGTCGGCTTTGCGCCGGGTTTTGAACACGATCATCGGAGAGAACGCTGAATGTCGCATGATCTGTTCGAGGCCGCCAAGGCCGCCATGGCCAAGGCCTACGCGCCCTATTCTAAGTTTCCGGTCGGCGCTGCCTTGCGCACCGAGGACGGTCGCGTCTTTACCGGCGCCAACATCGAAGTCGCCTCCTATCCGGAAGGCTGGTGCGCCGAGACCACGGCGCTCGGCCACTATATTATGGGC
>NZ_RZPB01000748.1:0-2918 GCF_003998535.1 Mesorhizobium sp. M7A.F.Ca.AU.002.02.1.1
GCGGTTCGCGACGCGGACCTTCGCCGCACCGTGGCACTGATACCCCGGCCGACGCTGGTGATCGCTGGTCGGCACGACACGGTGACGGCAGCCAGCCACAGCGAGCTGATCGCCGCGACGGTACCCGGCGCGAAGCTGGTTGTGCTGCCTGCGGTCCATCTGTCGAACATCGAATATCCGGCGGAGTTCATCCAGGCTGTCATCGATTTCTGCGCGGAGCCGAGTGCCGCGACGGCAAAGGCATCCGGCACCAGCCCGGCGGTTGCCGAGCGTTCAAAGGACGCTGCGGTTCACAAGGGCGGGCGCCAGCCGGAGCCTGCGTCAATGTGAGCGCCGGGCCGAGCGGAGCCATCTGGCGAGAAGCTTTTCAACGCCTTTCGGAACGATCCCGTCACCTTGCCATTATCAGCACGAAGGCAGGCTCGGACAGGCAAACGCCGTAACCGACCTTAGAGACGGCCGGCGACGCACCACTTTCGGGCGCCGACACGAACACGCCGGAGGAAAGCGATGACTGGACGCAAAACCCACGATCAACAAATTCGCATCATTGAAGAGCGGGAAAACACAAAGAACGCCGGCAAGGATTTTGATGCCGAGGCGGATCTGAAACGATCAGCGGCGGAACGCGAAGCACTGCGCAAGGGAGCGGACATGAGGACCGATACACCGGACCTCGTCGATCCAGACGACCGCAACATGCTTCGCGGCAAGAATCAGGAAAGCGCCCATCACAAGAACCGTGCCGACGACTAAAGCGCGTCACGGACCAGCAACGCTCCTGGAACATTCGTCATAGATTGGAGGCAGCCCATGGCACACGGCAGCAAGAAGCACATCGGAGCAGGTTCACAAGGAAAGGGTTCCGGCACAGGCGCCATGACCGTGACGCCAAAAGACAAGCTCGAAGAAAACAAGGTTCTGTCCAATCGCGACAAGGCACAGCATTCCAAAGAACGCGGTTTGGACTCCAGGCAGGTCGCGACCGAGCAGCATCAGGATCATGCCGCCAACCGTTTGCGGGACTGACGCCCGACAGGGGCGCCAGCCTCGGCCTGGCTGTCCGGGGAGCCGCCAGATTCGTGCCATCTCTATTTGACACCGAGGCTTTCGGGCCAGAGCGCCTGGATTTCCTTCGGCAGCGCATCGCGCACCTTAGCCGATTGGCCAAGATCAATATGCCGTGCAAGAACTCGGAACACCGAGCGTGCTGCATCCTCGGGATCGACGGGGCGGATCGATTTCAATTCCTCGCCGATGTGCTGCGAGAAGTTTTCCAGGGAGCGCGTTTTGTCCGGCTCGGCTGCGGGCCGGTAGTGGTCGTAATAGGCGCCGCGCACCAGGAGCGGCAGTTCCGCCCCAAGTTTGGCCGCAAGCCCGATCTGCAGCCTGTCCCTTACGGTCCGCAGGACCGCGCCCAATATGTGCCATGCAATTCGCCGATCCGGACCATGATCGTCCATGATCTCGTCGAGCCAGATGTTGGTTGTCTGCAGCGTCCTGTCAAAGACATCCAAACCGGTAGCGCTCATCATCCCCTCCTCATCAAATTCATGTCTGGTTTCGAAACGATGCTCAGGGACAATCGTTTCGCTATCTGTCGACAAAATTGGCTCGGCCTGTGATCCGGCTCTGCCCCGGGATCCACGGTAGCGGTCTTGGTTGCGCCGGAACCCCTTCCGAAGCAGTTCGTTCCTGGGTGGGCGGCTTTGAGGAGCTGGTTGCGCGTCCTGCAACGGGTTTTTTGCGATGCCTGCAAGGAAGACAAAAACCACTGAAGGCGAGAACCGACAGCAACTCCTGCAGATGATGACGACGGAGCATTTGGTGCTGGGGACCGCCAGGGCGGCGACTATTCAGGAGGCGAATCAGCGCGCAAATTTGTTCCTGACTTCGGTATCCAGCGCCACGATCGCCCTTGCTTTCGTGGCCCAGGTGACGAGGATGGGGCTTCCTTTCATGCTGTTCAGCCTGATCCTGTTGCCGTGCCTCTACTTCATTGGGCTGGTGACATTCGTCAGGGCTGTGCAGGTGGCCATCGAAGACATGGTCCACGCCCGCGGCATGGCACGCATCAGGCACTGCTACACCGAGCTCACCCCTTCGATGGCGCGCTATCTGGTTCACTCCACCCCCAAACGGCTCTGCTGGCCGATGTCGGCCTCAAGCCAAGGCCCTGGCAAGCGTTCGCCGGAACCGCAGGGATGGTGAATGTCGTCAACGGTGCCATCGCCGGTGTCTTTGCCGGCGTGATGCTCAAGGTTGTCGTTGGCTCGATGGTCAGTCTCGCCGTGACTGTCGGCATTCTAGCTTTTGCGGTGAGCAACTGGTGCCTGTGGCAACATCACAGGCGCAGTTGGGCAAGCGCGGAACACAAGCTGAAGGTGCTGTTTCCAAACGTGCCGGACAGCGACGGCGAGGCGCGGATCGGATAACCCGTTCGAGAGGGGCAGGAGCATCAACTCGCGCTAGGCGGAAACCTCAAGCACGATCTTGCCACGCACATGCTCATTTTCCAGCCGTTCTTCCGCTTTGGCGACCTCTCCAAGCGGGTAGGTGGCTTGCACGAAGGGGGTGACCTTGCCGGCCTCGATGAGGCGGCCGATCTCGGCAAGATGCGCCGCATTCGGCTCGGCCAGGTAGGAGACGCCACGCGCCCGACGCAAGTTTGCCTTTTCCTGCGACGGTTGGGAAAGCGTGGAAACGAGCGTCCCGCCAGGCTTGAGCACCTCCCAGGAGCGCTCCTGCGTGTCGCCCGCGACAAGATCGAACACCAGGTCGACCGCATCGACGACCTCTTCGAAACGCTGATTCTTGTAGTCGACCGTCTGATCGGCGCCAAGCTCACGCACGAAAACGACGTCCTCGGCGGAAACGGTTGTCGCGACGAACGCGCCCGCGGCCTTGGCCAGCTGGAT
>NZ_RZPB01000749.1:0-2917 GCF_003998535.1 Mesorhizobium sp. M7A.F.Ca.AU.002.02.1.1
GACGACGAGGCCGCCGCCGCGGTGCCCGACGGCGCCGACACGCCGGAAGTCGTCACCATGAAGGAAGACAAGGCGGCCGCCCTGCGGCGCTTCGTCGACGCCTTGCCGGAAGAGCATCGCGTCGTCATCGATCTTGCCTATTATCACGAGCAGTCGGTGAGCGAGATCAGCGAGGTGCTCGACATTCCGGTCGCCACCGTCAAGACCCGGATGTTCTACGCCCGCAAGAAACTCGGCGAGGCTCTCAAGGCCGCCGGTTACGACAGGGGGTGGCCATGAGCGCCGCTGAAAAGATGTCGCGCCGCGACGAAATGGAAACGCTGCTGCCGTTCTACCTGAACGGCTCGCTGGAAGGTTCCGACCTGGAAGCGGTCGAGGAATGGCTGGCCAGCGATCCGGCCGCACTTGCCGCCCTTGGCGAAGCTGAAGCCGAATTCTCCGGCGCCACGGCCGCCAACGAAGCAATCCGGCCGCCGGCCGATGCGCTCAGCCGCTTTGCCAAGGCACTCGACGCCGAGGCCGGGCCTGCGCGCAAGCCGGCAGGATCGTCCTGGCTGGCGCAGGCCTGGGGCCGCTTTATGGCGGTGCCGGTCGGCGTCGCCTGGGCGGCAGCCGCGGTTCTGCTGGCGCTGGTCATGGTGCAGTCGTTTGTCGAACCCGGCGGAAAGGGCAATGATTTCGAGATTGCCGGCGCGCAAGACGATCTGGCGAAAATGCCGTACGCCCTGGTCAAGTTCAAGCCGGATGCGAAGATGTCGGACATTTCCGCCTTCCTCGGCAGCAACGGGCTGAAGATCGTCGGCGGACCGACCGCCGACGGCGTGTTCCGGCTTGGCATCCCGGCTGCCAACGCAGCCGACTACACCAGGCAAATCGGCCTTGTTGCCGCCCAGGCTTTCACGGAGACTGTGATCGAGGGAAGGAAACCGGTTGATGGCGGCTGAGGCGGTCATTCGATTTGCGGCAATGCTTGCGGCGGCGATGACAATCGTCGCCGTGCCCGCGTCGGCGCAGACCAACGATCCCAATCCCGACCAGACGAAAATCGACTGCCGCGACGGGACCAATGCGGCAGGCGCCGACTGCGCCAAGGATGGCAGCGACACAGAGGGCGGATCGGATGCGGCGCAATCCGGCGCGGTGTTCCTGCCGGCCCTGATCGTCGACCTGTTTCCCAACCCGGCGGCGCCCCCGACCCCTGTGCCGACGCCACGGCCCGAACCGGCGACGCCGCCGGCCGACACTCAAGCCGGCCCCCCGCCCGGTGGCCCGATCGTCTCGCCGACCGATCTCATTGCCGTTCAGCCGCGGCGCGCGGTGGTTGGCGATTTCGTGCCCGACGAGGTGCTGGTGACCGTCGACGGCGATGCCGGCGCTGTCCAGCAGATCGCCGCCTCCTTCGGCCTGCAGGTGCGCTCGCAGCGCCAGTCGCGGCTGCTTGGCACCACACTGGTGCGCTTCGGCATTCCCGACGGCCGGCCCGTCGGCGTCGTGCTGGCGCAACTGGCCGCCGACGGCCGCACCCAGCGGCGCGAGCCCAATCACGTCTATTCGCTGCAGCAGGCCGCCGGCATCGTCAACTATGCGTTCGACCGCATTGCACTCGATTCCAAGCAGGCCAACGGAGAAAACGTCCGCATCGCGGTGATCGACACCGGCATCGACGACACCAACCCGGCGCTCTCGGGCGTCATTGCCGGGCAGTTCGACGCCATGCCCGACGTGCCAATCGAAAAGCGCGATCACGGCACGTCGATCGACGGGCTGATCGCCGGCCTCGGCGCGCTGGAAGGCATGGCACCGGGCGCAAAAATCTATCACGCCCGCGCCTTCGAGGACGGCAAGTCGACCATGGACGTCATCCTGTCGGCGCTCGACTGGGCGGCGGAACAGGACGTGCGCATCATCAATATGAGCTTTGTCGGGCCGAAGAACGATTTGCTCGGCGTCGCCTGCCGCAATGCCCGCGCGCTCGGCATGGTGCTGGTCGCCGCAGCCGGTAACAACGGGCCGAAGGCGCCCTATGGCTATCCGGCCGCCTTCGATGGTGTCGTCGCGGTGACCGCCACCGATGCCAAGGACGGGCTGATGCCGCAGGCCAATCGCGGCGCCTATGTCTTCATCTCGGCACCCGGCGTCGAGATGGTGGCGCCGAGCGGCGCCGGCTCGGATGTGGTCACAGGCACCTCGTTTGCCGCGGCGATCGTGAGCGGCGCCATCGCCAATCTCATCCATGCCGCGCCCGATCGCTCGGCCGACGACATCGAAAAGGCGCTCGCGGCAACGGCCAGGGATCTCGGCCCCAAGGGACGCGACAATGATTTCGGCTACGGCCTGCTGGACATCAAGGCGGCGGCGGCAAAGGACTAGTCTGCGACAGTCCAAGCCGCGGCTTGCGGAGGACGCACCAGAAAATAGAACGCGACGATGTGCGTGATCATCAGCAGCGGCACGTAGATGATCGGGATCGCGTAGGTGGCGCCCAGTTCGCCCGCACGCTGGGGGAGGCCGACCTGGATGGCGTGGTAATAGTCCACGATGAGGTCGACCGTCCCGACCAGATTGAAGGCGACGACGAGCGCCCAGAAGAGCTGAGGTATCCTCACCGTGAGCAGCGCCAGCATGGCCAGCACTCCTGTTGCAAGGTCGCCGTAGGCAGCAAACACGGCAAAGCCGGCAGGCAAATCGGGGCTGACGACACCCGGAACGAGGAAGACCAGCCCGAAGAAGCGGAAGCTGTGCAGAGCGGCAACAGCGCGCTGCGCCGCGACCCGGTCCATCGACCTGAGCCACGGCAAACCGTATGTAGCGAAGCAAAGCAGCCACGCGACATAGCCCAGAACAAGATGGATTTGGAATAGGACTTCGGTGGACATCTGGCCTCCTCTCGACAATTGGTTCATGCGGCCTCGAACAC
>NZ_RZPB01000074.1:0-14138 GCF_003998535.1 Mesorhizobium sp. M7A.F.Ca.AU.002.02.1.1
GTCCTACACCGGCAAGCCGCCGATCTTCCTGACCGCCGACGCCAACCAGGCCATCCCGACCTTTACGGTTCCCGAAGGCAGTGACGTTTCGCTGCGCGTGACGGGCGGCTCAGGCGAGGAAACGCTCGGCTACGCCGACAAGAATGGCAATTCCCGCGCCATCGACCCGGCTGCGCCGCAGGCCGCCGCCAAGCCGGCTGCAAGCCCGGCGACGCCGTCCAAGGTGCGCCAGTTCACCAGCAAGCTGACCGGCGACGGCACGCTGACGCTGACGTCGGGCGAGGACCAGCTCGGCCGCTGGGCCTTCGCGGTCGTACCGGACAAGCCGCCGCAGATCCGCTTCGTCGGCGAGCCAAAGCGCGCAGCCAACGGCGCCTGCGAGCGCAACTACCAGAGCGAAGACGACTATGGCGCCGCCACCGCCAAGGCGGTGCTCGCGCTTGCCGATCCGCAGGCGCCGAATGCGCGTCCACTGTACGGTGCACCTGAAATGCCGCTGACGCTGCCGCGCCGCGGCGGCAAGTCGAACGCCGCCAGGACCTCGAAGGACCTGACCGAGCATGTCTGGGCCGGCAGCAGCATCAAGCTGACGCTGGTCGCCACCGACGATGCCGGGCACACCGCATCGAGCGAAACCAAGACGCTGCTGATGCCGGAGCGGCCTTTCGCCAATCCGCTGGCACGCGCCGTGATCGAACAGCGCCGCCTGCTGGCGCTCGACGCCAACGCCAAGCCGCGCGTGCTCGACCTGATGGACGCCATCACGCTGCGGCCGGAAGACACCTTCGACAACATGTCCCACTACCTCGCCATCATGAGCGCCCGCACCCGGCTGAAGATGGCCGACAGCGACGATCAATTGCGCAGCGAGGTCTCCTATCTCTGGGAAATCGCGCTCGGCATCGAGGAAGGCAATCTTTCGGCCGCCGAAAAGCGGCTGCGCCAGGCGCAACAGGCGCTGCAGGACGCCATCAAGAATGGCGCCAGCGACGCTGAAATCGAAAAGGCGATGAAGGAACTGCGCGAGGCGATGAACCAGTTCCTGCAGGAATTCGCGGAGCGCGCCAAGCAAAATCCCAACGCCCCGCAGATGCAGCAGAATGGCCAGGAACTGCGCCAGAGCGACATCGATCGCATGATGGACCAGATCGAGAACCTGGCGAAGTCCGGTGATCGCGACAAGGCCCAGCAATTGCTGTCGCAACTGCAGGACATGATGAACAATCTGCAGGCCGGCCGTCAGCAGCAAGGCGGCCAGCAGGACAGCGAGATGCGCCAGCAGATGGACAAGTTGGGCGAGATCCTGCGCCGTCAGCAGGAGATGATGAACGACACCTTCCGCATGGATCAGATGCAGCGCGGCGAGCGCCAGCGCGGGCAGAACCGTGACGAGCAGCTCGGCGAAGGCGGCCAGGACGAGGACAGACCCGGCGTCGGCGAAGACCGCGATCCGCTCGCCCGGCAAAAGCCGATGACGCCCCAGGAATTCGCCGATGCGCTGAAACAGCTGCAGCAGGGCCAGGGCCAGTTGCAGAGCGACCTCGAACAGCTGAAGAAGGGCCTCGAAGGCATGGGTATGGAGCCCAATGAAGGATTTGGCGAGGCCGGCAAGTCCATGGGCAATGCCGAACAGGCACTCGGCGAGGGCGAAGGCGATGCGGCCGTCGGCCATCAGGGCCGGGCGCTGGAAGCGCTGCGCAAGGGCGCCAAGGACATGATGAAGCAGATGCAGGCCATGCAGGGCGACCAGGGTGGCGGCGAGGAAGGCGGCCGCCAGCAGAACGCCGATCGCGATCCGCTCGGCCGGCCGCGCGCCAGCCAGGGTCCCGATTTCGGCGATTCGGTGAAGGTGCCCGACGAGATCGACGTCCAGCGCGCCCGCCAGATTCTGGAAGCGATCCGCAAGCGGCTCGGCAATGCGCTCAGCCCTGACATCGAACGCAGCTATCTGGAACGGCTGCTCGAGCTGAAATAGAGCAATTCCAGGAAATGTGTGAAGCGGTTTTCCGTCCGGAATTGCGAAAAAACAAGGGGATTGCCGCCCCCGTCCATCCCACCTGAAAACCCTCTCGCACGGTTGCACCACCATGCCCAGACTTGGCGCCGTCACACCCATCCTGCGCATCTTCGACATTGCCAAGGCGCGTGAATTCTATGTCGGCTTCCTCGACTTCAAGGTGCAGTGGGAACATCGCTTCGCCGACGACGCGCCGCTCTACATGGCGATCGGCCGCGACGGCTGCGTCCTGCATCTCAGCGAACATCATGGCGACGGTGCACCCGGCATCGCCCTGCGCATCGAGGTCGAGGACATCACGGCTCTTCATGGCGAGCTGACCGGCAAAAACTACCGCTTCGCCAGGCCAGGCGTGGAAGAGACGCCTTGGAAGACCCGCGAGGTATCGGTCGCCGATCCGTTCGGCAACAGGCTGCATTTCTACGAGGATGCCGCCGGCTGACTGAGCCTGTTGACGAAGGCTTCGCGGATCGCATCCTGCATGCCGTCGATCGCCTCGCCTGACGCGTTCGGGTTGCGGTGCATCACCACGTTCGAGGAATCGATGGCGCCGAATCCGTCCGCCGTGGTCAGTTCACGACAGCCGTCCGGAATGTTGCTGCGCGAGATCGGCGCGATCGCCAGTCCGGAGGTGACGGCGAGCTTGAGGCCGCCGGTGGTGTCGCTGGTATAGGCGACACGATAGGCAAGATCGCGCTGCTCCAACGATTTGATGGCGAAGTCCTTGCACCAGCCGGCCCGGTTGTAGAGCGCGATCGGCACCGGCTGTTCCTCATGCATGTGATGCAGGGACGATGTCACCCACACGGTCGGGTCGTGCATCAGCACTTCGCCGCCGGCGGGATCCTGCCATTCGAACACCACGCACAGATCGAGCTCGCCGGCAGCGAGCGCCGCCATCTGTGCCCCGGAATGGGCATAGCGCACGGTGACCTCGACCTGCGTATGACGCTTCGAGAAAGCGCCGAGCGCGCGCGATAGGATGGCGTGGCCATATTCCTCCGGAATGCCGATGCGCACCGGCCCGCCAAGCGGCGCTGCCGCCATCGATGCCGACGTCTCGTCGAGCAGCGAGACGATGCGGCGGGCGTTGACGATGAGTTCGCCGCCGCGCCGCGTCAACGCGACGCCGCGCGAACCGCGCTCGAACAGGCTGGCGCCGATCAGATCTTCGAGCTTCTTCATCTGCATCGACACCGCGGATTGGGTGCGGCCGGCCTGCTCCGCCGCCTTGGTGAAATTGCCGGTCTCGGCAATCGCCACGAAGGTGCGCAGGAGGTCGCTGTCGAGGGTCGGCCGCATGAAATCCGCCATAAGAGAATTTGATTGCTGGCATCATTCCAATTCGTTTGCAACATGTCAAACGGCGGATGATAGTCGCCTCACCCATTGGATATGCGGCTGCGAAATCAGCCGCGGACCAATCAAGAGTCCTCACTCGTGCCCGCTGCCCGAAACGGTGGCGGGTTCTTTTTACCCCGCAGGCGGCAGCTTCGGATCGTACGCGCAGGAGCCTGGATGCAGATGCAAAATCGGATGGTGGGCGGCATCCTGAGCCTGTGCCTCGGCGTGCTGGTCTTTTCGCTGCAGGATCCGCTCGTCAAAGCCGTGTCGAGCGGTTATCCAGTGACCGAGGTGATGGCGATCCGCTCGATCGTCGCTCTGCCGATCCTCATCGTTCTGGTCCATGCTGATGTTGGCTTGCGGGCGATCCTGTCGAAGCGATTCGGCATGCTGACGGTGCGCGCCTTCATCCAGTTCACCTCCTATACGATGTACTACCTGGCCATCGCCGCCTTGCCGCTTGCCGATGCGGTGGCGCTTTATTTCATGGCGCCGCTGTTCATCATGGTGCTCGCCGGGCCCTACCTTGGCGAGCGCGTCTCCTGGCAGACACTGGCAACCGTGCTGATCGGCTTGTTCGGCGTCCTCGTGATGCTGCGCCCCGGCGCAGGGCTGTTCGACTGGGCAGCGCTGCTGTCGCTGGGCTCGGCGGCGCTCTATGGTTTTTCGCAGCTGATGGCCCGCAAGATCGGCGACACCGAATCGTCCACCGTGATGGCCTTCTATCAGAACGGCGCCTATCTGGTTGGCGCCGCCGTGGTTGCCGGCGCGTTTCACCTTGCCGGCATAACCCACGCCGTCCACCCCAGCTTGGAATTCCTGGTACGGCCATGGCTTTGGCCGACGCTGCCGGATTTTCTAAAGATGGCCGCCTGCGGCTTCGTCGCCTCCGCCGGCATGATCCTGCTGTCGCAGGCTTACCGGATGGCGCCGGCCAACCGCGTTGCCACCTTCGAATATACCGGCATCCTGTGGTCGCCGCTGTGGGGTTTCCTGTTCTTCGCCGAGGTGCCGCGGTCGACGACCGTGATCGGTGCCGCCTTGATCATCGGCGCCGGCCTGCTGGCGCTCAGCACCGAACGGCGCAAGAGTACTCCACCTGTGCTCGCTGCCGCCGACCCAGCCTGATCAGGCGAAGCAGATCAGCGCCCGTTCGACGCGCGAGCGGATTTCAGCCAGCGTGAAAGGCTTCTGCACGACATCGAGGATGATGCCGTTCAATTCCTCGGCGCGCTCGCGCTGGTCGGCATAGCCGGTCATCAGCACGATCTTGATGGCGGGAAACAATGTCGCCGCCGCTATCGCCATCTCGATGCCGTCCATCTCCGGCATGCGGATATCGGAGACGACGAGATCATAGCCGCCACGCGCGGCCTGGATCAGCGCAAGCCCCTGCGCGCCATCCGCCGCGATATCGATTGTGTGCCCGGCGCGTTCAAGCGCGCGGGCGGCCAGGGTGCGGACGGACTCATCGTCCTCGACGATCAGAAGCTTTGCCATGGCCGGCATATTTGGCCGCCAAAAGTTGACTTTTCCTGAAAGCGCTGAGGATCAGCAAACCTTTTTGCTGCCGCTCAGGCATCCCCTTTGACGACACCGACAAAGGGCAACTCGCGAAAGGCATGGGCTACATCCATGCCGTAGCCGACGACGAAATAGTCGGGGCAGTCGAAGCCGACATAATCGGCATTGAGTTCGGTCTGGCGGCGCATGCGCTTGTCGAGCAGCACGGCGATCGAACAGCTCTTGGCGCCCCGCGACAGCATCAGCTCGCGGGTGAAGCTCAGCGTCTTGCCCGATTCGAGAATGTCGTCGATCAGCAGCACGTCGCGGCCAGCGACCTCATTGTCGATGTCGCGCAGCACCCTCACCTCGCCGCTGCTGGTGCCGGCGCCATAGCTGGAGATGAAGATGAATTCGACCTCCGGCGACAGGCCGACATCGTGCATGGCGCGGATGAGATCTGCGGCGAAGATGAACGACCCCTTCAGCACCGAGATCACCAGGAGGTCATGGTAGTCGTGTCCGGCAATCTCCTTGGCGAGTTCGAGATTGCGCCGCGCGATCGCCGATGCAGAAAACAGGACTTCGATGTCCTTGCCGCGTACAATTGGCATTTTTCGCCCCGCTGATTTCTTGCCTAAACGCGTTCACGCCCAGCACGTGTTGAGATTCAGGTCAGGCTGAGTCGAAAACGGTGGTTTCCGAGAACCGGAGCGGAGCGTACTGAAGTACGTGAGCACCGGAAGCGCAGGAAACCGCCGTTTGCGGCCAGTCTCACCTGAATATCAGCACACGCTATTCGGCGAAGGTGACCGATACAGTTCTTACACCGTTTCTAGGCACGTCGAGCCGGCTGGCAAAGCCGAATCTTTCGCCAGAGGCCAGCGAACGGCCGGATGTCCCCAACGTATAGCGGGTGATGTGCCCGTCATTGCCGGTCACCCGGATTTCAAGCGGCGGCAGCTGCGCCGGTTTGGCGCCGTCATTGGCGGCCTCGCCATCGACGAACAGCGCAGGGTTCGGTCCGGAAGCATCGACGCGTGACGTGACGCCCGAAATGCTGAGCGCCGACGCTTGCGCGCTGGACAGGAACGGCACCTGGCGCACCAGCGCGTGCCCGCCGGAAACCCAGAAGGCGGCCAAGGCAGCGCCGATGCCGGCGATCCAGAAGATCGGCCCGCCGCGCGAGGCTGGCGGCCGCTCCGGCGGGGCTTCGGGCTTGCGCAGCATGTCCATGCCCTCGATGGGTGGCATCACGATCGCACGCGGCAGCGGCGAAACGCTTTCCACGGCAGGTGCAGGGCGCGGCATCACCACGTAATCGGCATCGACGATGTCGGCGGCCGA
The DNA here is from genome assembly GCF_003998535.1 of Mesorhizobium sp. M7A.F.Ca.AU.002.02.1.1. Lineage (NCBI taxonomy): Bacteria > Pseudomonadati > Pseudomonadota > Alphaproteobacteria > Hyphomicrobiales > Phyllobacteriaceae > Mesorhizobium > Mesorhizobium sp. M7A.F.Ca.AU.002.02.1.1. The sequence continues at coordinate 6,212 of NZ_RZPB01000074.1, forward strand.
ACCGCGCATGAACCGGTCCGCCGCGGCAATTGCCGTCGGATCGGTCATGATTTCGCCGGAAACCGGGCGCGCGGTTCGATCGTCAGCCATCATGGCCCCAGCATTGCAGCACGTGTTCGCTTTTCGTTTCTTTTGCGTAAACACAAATGGTTAACGCTTCCCCACCGGAGCCCTCGTGACGAGTCGAAAGAGCCTAGGAATTAACCGCCGGTTAACCATGCCGGCCGATGGTCTTTACCCAGAACAGGCCGGCTCACTGCCGTGCCGAATTTCAGGTCGTCGAAATTGATTCGCTTCGAAAATGTCGGCCTCCGCTATGGCATGGGTCCGGAAATCCTCCGCGACATCTCCCTGCACATTCCGGAGCGCTCCTTCCAGTTCCTCAGCGGGCCTTCGGGCGCCGGCAAGACGACCTTGCTGCGCCTGCTGTTCATGTCGCTGAAGCCGACGCGCGGGCTGATCACCATCTTCGGCAAGGATCGCTCCCGCATTTCCCGCACCGAGCTGCCGCATCTCAGACGCCGGATCGGCGTGGTGTTCCAGGATTTTCGGCTGCTCGACCACATGACCACCTATGAGAACGTCGCGCTGCCGCTGCGCGTGCGCGGGCGCGAGGAGGCGAGCTACCGCACCGATGTCACCGAGCTGTTGAAGTGGGTCGGGCTGGGCGAACGCATGCATGTGCTGCCGCCGGTTCTGTCCGGTGGCGAGAAGCAGCGCGCCGCGATCGCGCGGGCGCTGATCGAGCAGCCGGAAATCCTGCTCGCCGACGAACCGACCGGCAATGTCGATCCGCCGCTGGCGCGACGCCTGCTGCGGCTGTTCATCGAACTCAACCGTCTCGGCACCGCCGTGGTGATCGCCACCCACGATCTCGGCTTGATGGAGCAGGTCGACGCGCGCCGCATGATCCTGGCCGGGGGAAGGCTGGACATCTATGACTGAACTGTCCGCCGAACATTTTGTGGAAAGGGAGCAGGACGCCGAGGCGACCGAAGCAAAGCCGCGCGCCCAGCGCAGGATGGCGCCGATCGTGCCGGCGCAGAACATCGCCGGCCGGGCGCTGGTGCTGGTCATCGCCATCATGACCTTCCTGTCCTGCCTGACTTTCGGCGCGGTGACGCTGGTGCGCGACACAGCGTCCGTCTGGGAGAACCAGATTTCACGTGAGGCAACGATCCAGATCAAGCCGGTCGACGGCCTCGACATGGAAGCAGCCCTTACCCAGGCCTCGCAGATCGCCGGCGAATTCCCCGGCGTCAAGGCGACCCGGATCATCGACCGCGAGGCGACCGCGCGGCTCCTTGAGCCCTGGCTGGGCTCGGGCCTCAACATCGACGAATTGCCGGTGCCGCGACTGATCATCGTCACCATCGACGAGAACAGCCCGCCCGATTTCGCCGCCATACGCGCCGCGATCACCCCGAAACTGCCGAGCGCATCGCTCGACGATCACCGCACCTGGGTCGACCGGCTGGTGGCGATGGCCCGCACCACGGTGACCATCGGCATCGCCGTGCTGGCGCTGATGCTGTCGGCGACGGTGCTGACGGTGGTGTTCGCGACGCGCGGCGCCATGGCCGGCAACGGTCACATCATCGAAGTCCTGCATTTCGTCGGCGCCGAGGCACGCTTTATCGCGCGCGAATTCCGCCGGCATTTCCTGGTCACCGGCATGAAGGGAGCGGCGGCCGGCGGTGCCGCCGCAGTGCTCGTGTTCATCGTCTTTTCCTGGTGGTCGTCGCGCAATATGGCGACGCCGCAGGCCGACCAGGCGACCGCCCTGTTCGGCAATTTCGCCATCGGTTCGGCAGGCTATCTCGGTGTCGTCTTGATGGTGCTGGTGATCGGCGGACTGACGGCGGCAACCTCGCACGCCACCGTCGTTGCCTATCTCAGCGACATCGATGTCCGCCAACCGGATGCAGGCTAATTCATGTCGCCCAAAAGTGGGAACCGGTTTTGGGACAACGACATGGATAAAACAGGGTGATCACGAATAGAGAATTCGCGTAACGCAAAGTGCGTCTTTTACCTACCCAAGGCCGCATTTCAGGATTAACCATATGGCGATGGACGCGCGGGATTCGACCGGTACGGCTGGGCAGATGCCAGTGGTGGTTGCACGTTCGCATGACCGCCGCGCTGTGAGCCGTCTAAGAGCCACGCTGCGCCTGTCCGCCCTCTCCGTCCTCATCCTTGCAACTTTGTTTGCCGGCGGTTTCGGTTGGTTCGCCAACAAGGTCAGTCACCTGACGACGCCCGCCAATCCGGCCAGGGCAGACGCGATCATCGTCTTGACCGGCGGCCAGTCCCGCCTCGATGCCGCGATGGATCTGCTGGCGTCCGGCAAGGGCGAACGGCTGCTGATCAGCGGCGTGCATCCTTCGGCCAGCCGTCGCCAGCTGCAGGCGGCAACCGGCGGCGACAAGAATCTGTTCTCCTGTTGCGTCGACATCGACCGCGCCGCGCTCGACACGATCGGCAATGCCGAGGAAAGCGCCAAATGGGTCGAGAGCCACGCCTATGGCACGGTGATCCTCGTCACCAACAATTATCATATGCCGCGCAGCCTGCTGGAAATGGGCAGGCTGCTGCATGGCGCCAAGCTCGAGCCCTATCCGGTGGTCAATTCCAACCTCGACAATGGCGGCTGGCTGACCAAGCCGCGGGCATTGCGCGTGCTGTTCACCGAATACAACAAATATCTGCTTGCGCTGGCGCGCGGCATCGTGCCTGTCAAGCCGACGCCCAACGGCATCGCGCTGGCCGAAACCGCGGCCGGCGGCTGATTATTCCCCTGCGGCCGCGCCCGAATTTCCCCTGAGCCGTGCGATCTCCTGCTCAAGGCGTTCGATACGCTTGTCCCGCTCGCCGAGTGCCGCCGCGACGTCGGCTGCCTCGAACCGTTGTGGAATATGCTGCGGGCAATTGGCATCCCAGGCCGAGACCGTGAACAGGACGACCTGCTCGGCGCGCGCTCTGTAGCCTTGCGGCATCAGCTTCGCCATCAGTTCGGCATCGTTCTCGACGACGCGCGCGGTGCCCCAGAGCTTGATGCGCTGGCGGTGCATATAGTCGATCAGGAACAGGAACGCCCTTGGATTGTCGGCCAGATTGCCCTGCGTGATGAACTGCCGGTTGCCGGAAAAATCCGCGAAGCCGATCGTATGTTCATCCAGCACCTTGACGAAGCCGGCCGGCCCGCCGCGATGCTGGACATAGGGCTGCCCCTCGCGGTTGGCGGTCGACAGGAAGACGCTGGTCTGCATTTCGATGAAGGCGGCAAGGTCCGGGGTGATGCCGGCCTGCCAGCCGCCACGCTCCTCGACGCGGGCGTAGGACTGACGTGAGCCCTTGCGGGCCTGGATCGCCTTGACGGTCGGCGTGAAGGCGACGTCGCTGGTGAAAGCATGCGCGTTCATCGAAAGCTTCCTTGCGGCAAGATGCTAAAGTCCGAGCTCCGACAGTGTCGGGTGGTCGTCCGGCCGCCGGCCGAGCGGCCAGTGATACTTGCGATCTGCCTCGCTGATCGGCAGGTCGTTGATGCTGGCGATGCGCAGACGCATCAGCCCGTGTTCGTCGAATTCCCAGTTCTCGTTGCCGTAGCTGCGGAACCATGAACCGCTGTCGTCGTGCCATTCATAGGCGAAACGCACGGCGATGCGGTTGCCGTGGAAGGCCCAGACCTCCTTGATCAGCCGGTAGTCGAGCTCGCGGCTCCATTTGCGCGTCAGGAAGGCCTGGATGGCGTCGCGGCCTTGCAGGAATTCGGCGCGGTTGCGCCAGCGGCTGTCCTTTGTATAGGCGAGCGCGACCCGCGCTGGATCGCGTGAATTCCAGGCATCCTCGGCCATGCGCGCCTTCTGCGCTGCGGTCTCGGCGGTAAACGGCGGCAGCGGCGGGCGGGCTTCGGACATGGCAACTCCTGTGCGAGGCCATGCTGCAGGCAGGGCCGACAGACTGGAATATAAGCCTTCCATCATTCAAAGGCAGGTGGCATATTCGTAACTTGTCCTTCCATTTTTCGGAAGAAGCTATGGATCGTCTCGAGGCCATGTCGCTCTTTGTCGCCGCGGTGGACGCCGGCAGCCTTTCCGCGGCCAGCCGCCGTTTCGGCATTCCGCTGGCGACGGTCAGCCGCAAGATTTCCGATCTCGAGCGCCATCTGAACACACGCCTCCTGAATCGTTCGACGCGACGGCTGACACCGACCGATGCCGGCCAGGCCTATCTTGCCGCCTGCCGCCGCATCCTGGACGACGTCGGCGAGGCCGAACGCACGGCCGCCGGCGAATACAGTGTTCCGACCGGCGAACTGGCCATCACCGCGCCGGTCGTCTTTGGCCGCCTGCACGTGCTGCCGGTCGTCACCGGCTTTCTCGCCGCCTATCCCGACGTGGACATCCGCCTGACATTGGCCGATCGCATAACCCAGCTGGTCGAGGACCATTTCGATCTCGCCATCCGCATCGGCCGATTGCCCGATTCGAGCCTGGTCGCCATCGGCGTCGGCGCGATCCGCCGCGTCGTCTGCGCCAGCCCGGCCTATCTGGCCGAACACGGCACGCCAACGACCCCGGAGGATCTGGAAACACACGATTGCATCACCTTCGAGGGGCTCGCCTCCGCCGCCAGTTGGAGCTTCATCAAGGGCAAGGCCGAAATCCCGGTTCGGGTCCGCTCGCGGCTTCAGGTCAACACCGCCGAAGCGGCCATCGATGCCGCGATTGCCGGCGTCGGGCTGACGCGTGTGCTTTCCTACCAGATCGAAGCCGCGCTGCGGTCCGGCGCGCTGCGCGTCCTGCTGCAGGAATTCGAGCCGGCGCCATGGCCGGTAAGCCTGGTGCATGCGGGCCACGGCCTGCTGCCGGTCAAGCTGCGCGCCTTCCTCGATTTTGCCGCTCCGCGCCTGAAGGCGCGGCTGGCGCGGCTGATGTAGCGGAACCAGGCCAACCCATCGGTGGCCGTTCTTCGTCGCCACCCAAAGCGCCCTGCGGCCATTTCCTTTTTTCCCGCGCTTGGTGTAACCAACGCTCACCTCCTCACCGGGCTCCCCCAATGCTCTACATCAGATCGCTGACGTTCAATTTCGTCTTCTACGTCAACCTGATCGTCCAGATGATCCTCTGGACCCCCTACTATTTCCTGTCGCCCCGGCACCGCGCCTGGTTCGTGCCGAAATTCTGGTCGCGCACCTCGATGTGGCTTTACGAGAAGATCGCCGGAACGAAGAACGAGATCACCGGCCGGGAAAACCTGCCCGAAGGCTCCTTCATCCTGGCACCAAAGCATCAGTCGTTCTGGGACGCGATCGCCTTCTTCCCCTTCCTTCAGGACCCGCTCTACATCCTCAAGCGCGAGCTGACCTGGATCCCGTTCTTCGGCTGGTACATCATGAAGATGCGCATGATCCCGGTTCATCGCGGCAGCCGTTCGAAGGCACTGAAGGCCGTGGTCGCCGCGACCAAGGAAGAGATGGCGCGCAACCCTCGCCAGCTCATCATCTACCCCGAAGGGACAAGACGCGCGCCGGGCGACGAACCGGCCTACAAATACGGCATCGTCGAAATCTACACGCAGCTTGGTGTTCCGGTGGTGCCGGTTGCCCATGTCGCCGGCCTCTATTGGCCGCGCCGCAAATTCCTGCGCTATCCCGGCACCATCAAGGCGCGTTTCCTGCCGCCGATTCCACCGGGACTGAGCAAGGACGAATTCATGGCCCGGCTGATCGGCGAGACCGAAGCTGCCTGCGACCAGTTCCTGATGGATGCGGCGCGCGGCCCGAACCCGCCTGCCTTGCCGCCGACAGCGGTGAAAAGGCTGCAAGAGCTGGACAACGCCGCAAGAACCAAAGTCTGAACCGGAAGTCTCCGGCCGGCAGTTCTCAGCCGAACACCGCCAGCGCGGTGGTCAACACCAGCGTCACGGCAAAGATCAGATTGATGATCCGCGAGGCCGCCGGCCGGCGCAGGAAGCGCGCGAACCCAGCCCCCGCGACAAGCCACAGAGCGTGGATGGCAACGATCATCAGGGCGAGAACCGCCAGCTTCAGCCATAGACCAGGCTCAGTGGCGCCCTGTTTGGACGAAGCACCGGCGAACACGGCGGCGATCGCCACATAGGCCTTTGGATTGGCGACCGCGAGAAGAAATCCAGCCAGCCATGTGGGACGCGAAGTCTCGGCGGCGCGGGCGGCCAGCGGCGGCGCCGTAGCGATCTTGAAGGCGAGATAGAGGATGTAGGCCGCGGAGGCCAAAGCCAGCAACGGCGCCAGCTTCGGCATCGAGGTGAGCACTGCCATGACCCCGGTCGCGACAACCAAAAGCACGGCGATCGTGCCCAGGATGATTCCCCAGGCATAGCCCAGGGAATGGCGCAAACCGAAGGCGGCACCAACGGCGGTGACGCTTATCGTTGCCGGCCCCGGGCTGCCCATGACGACGGCGGAGGCAAGCACGAGCGCGCACAACTGGCGCCAAAGATCCGGCTGCAAAAGAAGCGGCTCAGTCATCTCACCCTCTGTCTTGCCCCGTGCGAAGGAGGCTATGGCAAGACAAGAGGGTCGTCTTGGACGTTCGTGCGAGGAGCGGCCGCCGAAACTTCAGTCGCTCGCCCTGTCGAGTTCGGCCATGTCGGCGGCGCTCAGCTTCAGCGACGCCGCCTTGATCAGGCTGTCCATCTGCTCGGGCTTGGTGGCGCTGGCTATCGGCGCGGTGACGCCCGGCCGAGCGATCACCCAGGCAAGCGCGACTTCCGCCTGCTTGGCCGAATGCCTTGATGACACCGCGTCGAGTGCCGCAAGGATGCGCATGCCGCGCCCATTGAGATAGTCCTTCACGCCGCCGCCACGCGGGCTTTGGCCGAGATCGGCCTCGCTGCGGTATTTGCCGCTGAGGAAACCTTTGGCCAGGCTGAAATAGGTGATGACGCCGATGTCCTCGGCCACGCACAGATCGCGCAACGGCCCGTCAAAGGATGAGCGATCGTAGAGATTGTATTCCGGCTGCAGCACCTCGTAGCGCGGCAGACTGCGCAGGCTCGCCACATCGAGTGCCGCACGCAACTGGCCGGCGTCGAGGTTAGAGCACCCGGCATAGCGAATCTTGCCCTTGGCGAGCAGCTTCTCGTAGGCGCCAAGCGTTTCCTCATAGGGCGTCGCAGGATCCGGCCAATGCGACAGATAGAGATCGATGAATTCGGTCTGCAGCCGCTTCAACGATGCGTCGACGGCCTTTTCGATGTAGGCGGCGGACAGGTCCTTGTGCCCCTGTCCCATATCCGAACCGACCTTGGTGATCACCACGACCTTGTCGCGATTGCCACGGTCTTTCATCCATTTACCGATGATGGTTTCCGATTCGCCGCCCTTGTGGCCTGGAACCCAGCGCGAATAGGCGTCCGCCGTATCGATGGCGTTGAGGCCGGCGCCGACGAAGCGGTCGAGCAGGTCGAACGAGGTTTTCTCGTCGGCAGTCCAGCCGAAGACGTTGCCGCCCAGAACCAGCGGCGCGATGGACAAGTCGGTGCGACCGAGACGACGTTTCTGCAAGGCGGATCTCCGGGATGATTGGGCGGGCAAATGGCGCCCGCGGTCTGAGGGTTGGAGCCTAACCTAGGTCTTGCCTGAACGAGGTCAAAGGCCTGACGGCCTTTTTCCGCAGAGCCAGCTTCACAAAGGCGCGACCTGCAGCGCCACCTCTTCCAGCCAATGATCGCGAATGCCCAGCGCCTCGAGATGCTCCAGCGTGCTCAGCACATAGTCCTCGTTGTTGCCGGACTGGCCGACCGCACCGCGCACCACGGCCGCCGCATCTGCAGCGTCGAGCGCTCCGGCATATTGCTCGTGCTGGCGGTCGACAATGTAAACCACCGCGTCGACCGTACCGCCGCCGTCGAGGCGAACCTTGAGCAGACGCTCCAGATA
>NZ_RZPB01000750.1:0-2915 GCF_003998535.1 Mesorhizobium sp. M7A.F.Ca.AU.002.02.1.1
GGGATAAAGTATCTGAGGAGGTTGGCATGCAAGCCAAAACCATAATGACCACAGCGGTCGTTGCAATTGATCCGTCTGCGTCGATCGCCGATGCAGCCGGATTGATGCTCTCCAGCAAGATCAGCGGGCTTCCCGTCATTCGCCGTGACGGCGCGCTGGTGGGCATTATCAGCGAGGGTGATCTCCTGCGCCGTGAAGAGCTGGGCACTCAGCGCAAGCGCCCACGCTGGCTGGAGTTTCTTGTCAGCCCGGGACGAGTTGCCGAAGAATATGTCCTCGCCAACGGACGGCGGATCGAAGAGGTGATGACCGACAGCGTCGTCACGGCATCCCCCAATGCATCGCTTGCCGAGGTCGTCGAGTTGATGACGCATCACCGCATCAAACGCGTCCCGATCGTCGACGGCGATAAAGTTGTCGGAATGATTGCCCGTTCCGATCTTCTTCGTGCGTTACTTGACATGCAGCCAGCCTCAACCCCGATGGCCATTGACAACGAACAGATACGCCAGAGCATCGTCGCGGAGCTTGCAGCGCAGAAATGGGCTCGAAATGAGCTGATCAATGTCACTGTCGACAAAGGGATCGTAAAACTGAACGGCGCCATCTTCGACGAGCGCGAGCGCCGGGCAGCAATCGTCGCGGCCGAAAATGCAGCCGGCGTTAAAGGCGTTGAGGACAATCTGTTTTGCGCCGAGCCGTTGTCCGTCATCCTGGTCTCGTAGCCAAGGGCTAGCACCACCATTTCCCGGGGCGAAATGTGTGCTTGGCCGCCCGACGTTCTAACGCTGTCCGGCCACATGTTGTAGCCGTGCGATCAGGTCGCGGTTGCGGCAATAGTCTGGCGGAGCATCGGCTTGCTCGTTTTGGTCGAGCCAAGTCGAGCATTCGTCCTGATGGCCGCAGGATCGGCAGCGGTTGACCGCACGATCGGTGACGGCTGCATGGTCCGCCACCACTTTCAACTGCCTGTCGACACCCAGCTTGCGTATCATGCGACCCATCAACGCGACCCTGGCGTCGACTGAAATCAGGTAGTAGAGAAAGCTCATCTTGGTCACTCCTGCCTTATGAGACTCATAGCCATGCAGGCAGCCGACGACTTGATCTCGATCAACCGACGGAGCCGTCGCCGGGCCAAGGCGGCGAAAGGGGTAGAGTGAAGTTCCTGGCCCCCCCGCCGCGTACTCGGCTGCTGGGGCGTCCACCCATCAATACGACATGAAGCGGTTGATGCCGCTTTCCTCAATCAGCGAGCGGGTTATCCCGCCGAACGCCCATTCCCGCAGACGGCTGTGCCCATAGGCACCCGAGACGATCAGGTCCGCATGGATCGACCGCGCAAAAGTCAGCAACCTGTCGCCGTCTGGGTCGCCGGCGATCAGCTCAGTTCCTGCCATGATGCCGTGATGTTCGAGAAAGACCGCGACGTCGGCAAGGCTGTCGCGGATACTCTTGTCGCGGTCGGTATCCATTGTGGCAATAACGACTTCGTTGGCCGTGGCCAGAAGGGGCAACGCATCTGCTATCGCCCGCCGCGCTTCCCTGGTGTCCTTCCAGGCAACAAGAACGGTTTTTGCCATGACAGGCTCGACATTGCTCGCGGCAACCAGGACTGGCCGCCCAATACCAAGTACCAGACTGCCGACGTCCACTGCACGGAAGACATTTCCCCCCTTCTCGCTGCCGGTGACAATAAGATCGGCGGATCGAGCCGAAATGCTCAGGAAACGGGTTGGGCTGCAAACAGCTTGGCCCCATTCGCTAAAGATCGATGCAGGAAGCAGCCTCTCGAACTCGGCGCGTAATTCGGCAAGCCGCTTTTCGATTTCGGTGTGCTGGATCTGCATGACCTCGCCTTCGTAGACCATACCGTCGCCGGTCGCGACCAAGGGCGGAACATCCGCAGCCGCCAGACCGATGAGACGGGCGCCAAACCGTTCCGCGAGCTCGATCCCCAGCTTTACAATAGGTGCGGGAGGCGCATCGATGGCGAGGTTGACGATGATCGACTTGTAAGACATTGCGGGCGCCTTTCGCTGAACGATGGAATGCGGGATGAATTGCATTCGACAGCGTCCAATGCCTTGATGCGCATCAAAGGCCGGCAACTGCATCTGCGTTCGAAAACCTCGGCTCGATCCGTTTTGCGTGTGCGGCGAGAAGTGATAGTTAGCCCCGGTAGCACCGTCGAACCCAGGAACTTCAGGTGATCAAAGACGAAGCACTCAGTTTGTCACCCGGCGGGACGACACTGAAATCATTGTTGTCTCAAATGTTCGATCAGGCACCAGGCTTTATAGCGCTGCTGCGCGAGCCAGGTCACATTTTCGAGCTGACCAATGCCGCCTACCAGCGATTGACTGGCCACAGGCAAGTGATTGGAAAGTCAGTGCGGGACGCCTTTCCCGAGCTCGAAGGGAATGGGTTTTTCGAACATCTGGACCATGTGTACATGACCGGCGAGCCCTACATTGGCCACGGGGTGAAGGTCGGCCTTCGCAACATAGCCGACGGCCCGGTCGAAGAGCGCATCCTTGATTTTGTTTATCAGCCAGTCAAGGCTGACGATGGCCGGATCACCGCGATCTTCATTGAAGGTACTGATGTCAGCGAACTCTCCTTTGCAAATGCAGCACTTCGGCTGCGTGAGGACCATTTGCGGTCGATCCTGGCAACAGTGCCGGACGCGATGGTCGTCATCGACGAGCAGGGTGGGATTCAATCCTTCAGCACCGCTGCCGAAACGCTGTTCGGCTACCAGTCAGGCGAAGTCATCGGTCAAAACGTGAAAATGCTGATGCCCTCGCCCTACCGCGACGAGCATGACGCCTATCTGCTTCGCTACCTGACGACGGGAGAGCGCCGGATCATCGGGCTCGGCCGCACCGTGACCGGGGCACGCAAGGATGGCA
>NZ_RZPB01000751.1:0-2908 GCF_003998535.1 Mesorhizobium sp. M7A.F.Ca.AU.002.02.1.1
GGTCAGGCCCGTCAGCGACAGCCTGTCGGCGGTTGCCCAGACGACACGGGCGGCATTTTTCGACAAAAGCGTGTTGAAGGCGGCTTCATCGCCTTTTGCCGCCAGGCCGTCGGCAAGCACGGCGACACTGGCCCCGGGCAAGGTCTCCAGCACGCCGGCGACGCGGGCATAGACGGCGGGCCGGTCGGTCGGGATCGGCCGCGGCTTGGCGGCGCGCAGCCGGTCAAGGGCGGTGGCGGCATCGAACGGGCCGATCTCGGCATTGGCTTTTTCGGCGGTGAAGGCGATGACGACCGGCACGCCGTTGGAGCCGGCGTCGTTGATCAGCCGCTCGGCGGTGGCGACGCGTTTGCCCCAGTCGGCGGCACTTGCCCAGTCATTGTCGATGACCAGGGCAAGGGCGGCTCCTTCGGCCGGCAGCTTTTCACGCGGATTGAAGACCGGGTCGGCCAATGCCGCGACGATGAGGGCCGCCATCAAGAGCCTGAGCAGCGTCAGCCACCACGGACTCTGCTGCGGCGTCTCCTCGCGCTTCAGTACGCGCGCCAGGATCTTCAGCGGCGGGAAGATCTCGGTCTGCGGCTTGGGCGGCGTCAGCCTGAGCAGCCACCAGATCACCGGCAGTGCCAGCAGGCCCCACAGCACCATGGGGGCGCCAAAGGAGAGCGGCAGCCAACTCATGCGACAGCCTTTCCTGGCCGATCGCCACCAGCGATGCCTGCACGACCGCCAGCGGTCGGCCTGACCGAGGGGCCATCAGTGGTCATCGCCATGTGCAGCCGCACCAGCGCGTCGGAGGCGAGCCGATCGGTGTGGTTGACGGTAAAGCTCCAGCCAAGCCGCTTGCACCAGGCGGCCAGTTCGTGGCGGCGGGCGGTGTAGAGCAGGCGATACTCATCACCCAGCATTTCGGCGCGGCCGGCGGTCAGCTTGTCGCCGGTCTCGGGATCGGTGAATTCGGTGCGGCCGGCATAGGGGAAGGTCTCCTCGGCCGGGTCGGCGACCTCGATCAGGTGGGCGCGCACGCCGTGGCGGGCCAGCACGTCGAGCCAGGCCATCGTCTCCTCGACGGGATCGAGGAAGTCGCTGACGATGACGATGTCGCAGAAGCGCCTGATGTCGGACAGGTCGGGTTTTGCCGGCAGCTCGCCGGCATGCATCAACTGGGCGGCAATTCGTTCGGCGCCGTTGCGGGCGGTGAACGGGTCGGTGAGGCCCGGCCAGGCGATGCGTTCGCCGCTGCGCGACAACAGCTCGGCCATGGCCAGCGCCAGCACCAGCGCGCGCGATTGCTTGGAAACGCTGGCGCCTGTCGATTTGTAGAGCATCGACGGCGAGGGGTCGGCCCACAGCCAGACGGTATGGGCGGCTTCCCATTCGCGGTCGCGCACATAGGTGTGGTCGTCGCGGGCCGAGCGGCGCCAGTCGATGCGCGAGGAATCGCCCTCGACATAGGGCCGGAACTGCCAGAAATTCTCGCCGATGCCGCGCTTGCGGCGGCCGTGCCAGCCGGCGATCACGGTGTTGACGATACGGCGCGCCTCGACCAGCAGGTCTGGCACAAGCGAGGCCCGCAACCGGCCACGGGCGAGCGCGTCGCGCGTCGCTGCCGGAGCCTGGACCTCGCCGATGCGCGGCATCAAATCCCTTTCACGAGTTTCGCCACCACGTCACGCACGCTGGTGCCTTCGGCGCGGGCGGCGAAGGTCAGCGCCATGCGATGCTGCAGCACCGGCTCGGCCAGCGCACGGACGTCGTCGACCGAGGGCGCCAGCCGTCCGTCGTAAAGCGCGCGCGCCCTTGTGCACAGCATCAGCGCCTGGCTGGCGCGCGGGCCGGGACCCCAGGCGACGTTCTTATCGGTCTCGGCATTGCCTTGGCCGGGACGCGCCGAGCGCACCAGCGTCAGGATCGCCTCGACGACGCTTTCAGGCACCGGCATGCGGCGGATCAGCGTCTGGATCTCCTTCAGCCGCACCGGCTGCAGCACGTTTTGCGCTTTCGCGTCCTCGATGCCGGTGGTTTCCAGAAGGATGCGGCGCTCCGCCTCGATTTCGGGATAGAGGATGTCCACCTGCATCAGGAAGCGGTCAAGCTGTGCCTCGGGCAGCGGATAGGTGCCCTCCTGCTCCAGCGGGTTCTGGGTTGCCAGCACGTGGAAGGGCGCCGGCAGGTCATGGCGGGCGCCGGCAATGGTGACGTGGTATTCCTGCATGGCCTGCAGCAGCGCCGACTGAGTGCGCGGCGACGCGCGGTTGATCTCGTCGGCCATCAGCAGCTGGGCGAAGATCGGCCCGGAGATGAAGCGGAAGGAGCGTTTTCCGGTCTCGTCCTGCTCCATCACTTCGGAGCCGAGGATATCGGACGGCATCAGATCCGGCGTGAACTGGATGCGACGCGAATCGAGGCCGAGCACGATGCCAAGTGTTTCGACCAGCTTGGTTTTGGCGAGACCCGGCACGCCGACCAAAAGCGCATGGCCACCGGCCAGCAGCGCCACCAGCGTGCGCTCGACGACGCTTTCCTGTCCGAAGATGACCCGGCCGACCCCGTCGCGGATCCGGGAGATGTCGGCAAGCGCCTTCTCGGCCTCGGCGATCATGTCCTTTTCGCTGATCGGGCTTTCCTTGACCATCACGCTCATGCCGCATCGATCCTTGTGGTTGGAATACCATGGCTGGAACAACGGCTGCACCATACCATAAGTTGCCGCGATTCGGCCTCGCGTGGCGCCTACATCGAAACTTAAATCACAGACTTAGGCTGACAAGCGGAACAACAGTGACTATTTCGTGACCATGACGGGACCCTTGGGACATCGTGAAGAAAGCCTGACTGATGCCACCGAGGCGCGTGGTCTCGAGGCGCTGATCTCGCGCGCCGCCCGTGCCGGCAAGGGCGGCGCGCG
>NZ_RZPB01000752.1:0-2902 GCF_003998535.1 Mesorhizobium sp. M7A.F.Ca.AU.002.02.1.1
GCTGCGATCTTGGCCAACGCGTTGGCGGCGGCGGCCGAGAGACGCTGGTCCGGCTGCCTGGCGACCCAGCGCGAGCCGAGCACAATGGCTTCGATCTCCTCGTCGCTGAACATCAGCGGCGGCAGCATGAAGCCGGGCTTGAGCACATAACCCAACCCCGCCTCACCTTCGATCGGCGCGCCCTGGCCCTGCAGCGTGGCGATGTCGCGGTAGAGCGTGCGGATCGAAACGCCCGTCTCGTCGGCAAGCATGTGCCCGCTCACCGGCCGGCGATGCCGGCGCAAGCACTGTATGAGGTCGAGCAGGCGTTCGGAGCGGGACATCGAGCAGATTTGCCTGTTTCTTTGACATTGGTCCATCGCCGGCAGACATAAACCGGAGAGGCCGACCTGTCGGACTTGGTTGCGAAGCCGGTTGCCCTATGTCAAAAGCGGCCACGCCGTTCGGAGTTGCCCCCGCTTGAAGTCTTTTCGCGACAAACGCCGCGACAACCGTCCACATCCATCCGCCAAGAGTGCGGCGGACGTGTCACGCCCGCGTCCCGGCCAGGCTCCTGCCAGACCGGAAGCGCCACCGCGCGAGCGCCATGAGGCGAAGACGGAAAATCGTTCCGAACCGAACTCGGCGCCGCGCATCCTGGCCCGCCGCGAAGGCGCTCTGCCCGCCGAACATCTTCCCGTGATCCTGGAAGTGGCGCCCAATGCCGATTATGCGCTGCTCGACAGCGGCACCGGCCAGAAGCTCGAACAATATGGCCCCTACCGGATCGTGCGGCCAGAGGGTCAGGCGATCTGGCAAAAGGCATTGCCGGCAAAGGAATGGGAGCGCGCCGACGCCGTCTTCACCGGAGACACCGACGAGGAGGGGATCGGCCGCTGGCGTTTCCCGAAGCTGCCGCTCGGCGAGACCTGGCCGATGAAGCATGACGGCATCGACTATCTCGGCCGTTTCACCTCGTTTCGTCATGTCGGCGTCTTTCCCGAGCAGGCCTCCCACTGGGACCACATGGCCGGGCTGATCGCGGCGGCGAAGCGGCCGGTCAAGGTTCTGAACCTGTTCGGCTATACCGGTCTCGCTTCCTTGGTGGCGGCTCGCGCCGGTGCCGAGGTCACCCATGTCGATGCCTCGAAGAAGGCGATCGGCTGGGCCCGCGAAAACCAGGAGATGGCCGGCCTCGGCAGCAAGCCGATCCGCTGGATCGTCGACGACGCGGTGAAATTCGCCGAGCGCGAGGAGCGCCGCGGCAGCCGCTACGATATCATTCTGTTCGACCCGCCGGCCTATGGCCGTGGCCCCAAGGGCGAGGTCTGGCAATTGTTCGAGGACCTGCCGGATTTGACCGACCTCTGCCGGGCGATCCTGACGCCGAAGCCGCTCGCCGTGGTGCTGACCGCCTACTCGATCCGCGCCTCCTTCTTCGCCATCCACGCCCTGATGCGCGATACCTTTGCCGGTATGGGCGGCAAGGTTGAATCGGGTGAGCTGATCATCCGCGAAAAGTCCGCCGGCCGGGCGCTATCGACCTCATTGTTTTCGCGTTGGGTGGCTGAATGAACGAGCGGCATGCAGGCGCACCCGGCCAGGTGAAGGAGGTCACCAGCCTCGCCAATCCGCTGGTCAAGGACATCAAGGCGCTCGCTCAGAAGAAATTCCGCGACCAGCAGAACGCCTTCATGGCCGAGGGATTGAAGCTGGTCATCGATGCGCTCGATCTCGGCTGGCAGATCAGGACATTGGTTTTCGCCAAGGCCGGGCGCGGCAACGCTGCCGTGGAGAAGGTGGCCGCACGCACGGTTGCGGCAGGCGGCATGGTGCTCGAAGTGTCGGAGAAGGTGCTGGTCGCCATCACCCGTCGCGACAACCCGCAAATGGTGGTCGGCGTCTTTTCGCAAAAATTCCTCGCCCTGAAAGATGTCCGCGCTGACAATGGCGACGTCTGGGTGGCGCTCGACCGGGTGCGCGACCCCGGCAATCTCGGCACCGTCATCCGCACCGTCGATGCCGTCGGCGCCAAAGGCGTCATCCTGGTCGGCGATACCACTGATCCATTCTCCGTGGAGACGGTGCGTGCCACCATGGGTTCGATCTTTGCCGTGCCGGTGGCGAAGGCGACAACCGAGGCTTTCCTCGCCTGGCGAGGCGGGTTTTCAGGCCTCGTCGCCGGAACCCACCTGAAAGGCGCCGTCGACTACCGCTCGGTCGATTTTTCCCGCGGGCCCGTGCTGCTGATGATGGGCAACGAGCAGCAGGGACTGCCCGAAAGCCTGGCTGCGAGTTGCGACAGGCTGCTCAGGATTCCGCAAGCGGGCCGTGCCGATTCGCTCAATCTGGCCGTTGCCACCGGCATCATGCTGTTCGAGATCCGGCGCGGCGCGCTGAAGCTCGAGTCAATCCTGGACCAGCAATGAAGGTTGCCTGCCCGTGAGATCATGGTCTCCCTACGCATTGCTCGTCGTCGCGGCCATCGCGCTCGACCAGTGGATAAAATACCTGGTCGAGGCCGATCTGCCTTTTCAGGAGAAGGTTGATCTGCTGCCCTTCCTGGCGCTGTTTCGCACCTACAATACCGGCATCGCCTTCTCGATGTTCTCGTCCTTCGGCGACACCGGGCTGATCGTCATTTCGCTCGCCGTCGTTGCCTTCGTGCTGTTCCTGGCGACGCGGATCGCGCCGTCCCAGATCCTTGCCCGCACCGGCTTTGCGCTGATCGTCGGCGGCGCGCTCGGCAATCTGATCGACCGCGCCGTCTACGGCCACGTCATCGACTACATCCTGTTCCACACGCCGGTCTGGTCCTTCGCCGTCTTCAACCTTGCCGACGCCTTCATTTCGGTTGGTGCGGCACTGGTCGTCTTCGACGAGCTGTTCGGCTGGCGGCGCGAACCCAAAGCCAGTCCTTCCA
>NZ_RZPB01000753.1:0-2895 GCF_003998535.1 Mesorhizobium sp. M7A.F.Ca.AU.002.02.1.1
GTCACGGTGCCGACCAGGTTTTTGCCGTCCCAGGCGCCAAGCATCGCTCTTTCGCCCCTTGCCGCCGCGGCCAGCGATTTCTCCCAGAAACCCCTCGCCGCCTGCGGCGCCAACGGATGCATGAAGCTGACCGAACCGCCTGCCGCCACCGTTGCGACCAGCAATTCGGCCAGCCCGTCCTGCGTCTCGGCAGCCGGGGTCAGGGTTGCGATCTCGATCGAGTTCATGTGCGGGATATCCTGTGATTGCGATAGAAGCGGGCGCATTGCCGTCACTCCAGATGGCGCGCGCGGCGACGCTTTCGCGCCGCCTTGATGGCGCTGATGCGGTCGGCATCTTCGTGCCCGAGGTGCCGCCCGCGCTCGAGAATCTCGAGCGTGTACTCCTCGTAGGTCAGGCCAAGCCGCTCGGCTCTGTCCATGCGCAACAGCATGACCTCGTGGCTCGGCGCCTTCCACGCCTTGGCGTGCGCTGCCTGCCAGGCCAGGAAGATATAGGGATCGCCCGTGCCCCATGGCGGGCCCTTGTACTCATCGAGAGGCGGCCCCCCATTGTGGGAGCGCTTTGGTCTCTTTGCCATTGTGTCAGCCTCTGACCAGGGCGACCAGATAGTCGGCGCCGGGCTCCAGGGCATGGAAGGTGCAGTCCGACGGCGCCCCAAGCGCCAGGCAGTCGCCGGGCTCGAGCTTGTGCGCCATATCGCCTTCGATGAATTCGAGCCGCCCGGAAATCAGCCATATCTGCTGCTTGATGAAGGCGTATGAAGCAGCCGGAAAACTGACCCTGGCGCCCGCCGGCAGATGCACCTTGATCAGTTCCAGCGGCATATCGCCAGCCGGCGAAAGATGCCGCCTGACATAGCCGGTATCGGGATCGCGCCATACCGGCTGGTCGGCCTCGCGCAGCAGCCCGCCGCCCTGCAGCTCGGCGCGCGCGATCAAGGTCGACAGCGTCATGCCGAAGGCCGACGCGATGCGCACCAGAAGCGCCGCCGTCGGGCTGGTCTTGCCTCGCTCGATCGTGCTGAGCATCGCCTTCGAGACGCCGGAATGCTCCGCCAGTTCGGCCAGGGACCAGTCACGCATGACCCTTTCGGCGTGTATCCTGCGGCCTATCGTCGAGGAAATTTCGTTCGCTATATCATCCATATGTCTATTATAGTGAAATATTGACGCCGGAGAAGAGCCGCCTTGCGACAATTTTCACAGGCCCCTTAATGCTCTCTACACCATCCGACCTCATCGGGCCTTAACCCCATTCGGGTAGGATCGACTCTCCAGGGAAATGGGGATTGGCCTGTCCATGTATGTCGAACGCGAAGCCTCCGTGGGGGAACCGACCTCGCAGGAGCGCCGCCAGACCGAGCAGAACGACAAGCGCATCCTCGGCAATGTCGTGCAATGCGACGGCGCTCGCGCCACCATCAGCGCCTATGCGGACGATGCCGACGGCGCGGTGACCGGCCTGTGGACAGTCGGCAAGATGATTTCCATCAATCTCGGATCGACGCGAACCGTCGGCCTTGTCTACGCGATCGGCAAGTCGGACCGCGCCTGGAGCAATGAGGGCCAGAACGCCATCGAGGTCAGCATCGAGTTGATCGGCGAAGTCCGTGACGGTGCGGAGCCCGGCGCCAGACCGGTCTTCGACCGCGGCATCACCACCTATCCGCATATCGGCGCCGTTGCGCATCGCATCCGCACCCGCGACCTGCAGGCGGTCTATGACCTTGCCGGGCGTCATTCGATCACGATCGGCACGCTCGCGCAGGACGAGACGATCGCCGCCAACATCGCTATCGACGATACGCTGGCGCGTCACTTCGCCATTGTCGGCACGACCGGCGTCGGCAAATCCACCGCCGTTTCGCTGCTGCTGCGCAAGTCGATCGCGGCACGGCCGGATCTGCGCATCCTGATCCTCGACCCGCACAACGAGTTCGCGGCATCGCTGCCCGAATACTGCGTCAGGGTCGATTCCAAAACCTTGGATCTTCCGTTCTGGATGTTCACGCTGGAGGAATTCGCCGAGGTGCTGTTCCGGGGCCGCGAGACCGAGCCGGAAGAAATCGATGCCTTGCGCGACCTGATCCCGGCCGCCAAGAATCTCTACCGCAACCCGAATTCGGGCTCCTATATCAGGCGCGGCAGCGATGCGCTGACCGCCGATACGCCAGTGCCTTACCGCATCGCCGACCTGCTGAAGCAGATCGATGAGCGCATGGGCATGCTCGAAAGCAAGACCGATCGCCCGACGCTCAAATCGCTGAAGACGCGCATCGAATCGGCGGCGGCCGATCCACGTTATCGCTTCATGTTCAACTCGCGCCTGATCGAGGACACCATCCACGAGACGATCGGCAACATCTTCCGCGTGCCGCATCATGGCCGTCCCGTGACCTGCTTCGAGATGGCCGGCATGCCGTCCGAAGTGGTCAATTCCGTCTGTTCGGTGCTGGCGCGCCTGGCCTTCGATCTCGCTCTATGGAGCGAAGGCAAGCTGCAGCTTCTGTTTTTGTGCGAAGAGGCGCACCGCTATATGCCGGCCGACCCGCGTCTCGGATTCGCGCCGACCAGGCATGCGCTGTCGCGCATTGCCAAGGAAGGCCGCAAATATGGCTGCTATCTCGGCGTCGTCACCCAGCGCCCCGGCGAGCTCGACCCGACCATCCTGTCGCAATGCTCGACCTTCTTCGCCATGCGGCTTGCCAATGAGCAGGACCAGGCGATCATCCGCTCGGCGATTGCCGACTCTTCCGCCTCGACGCTTGCCTTCCTGTCCTCGATGGGCCAGCGCGAAGCCATCGCCTTCGGCGAAGGCGTGGCGACGACCATGCGGCTGAAGTTCGAAAAGCTGCCGAGCCACCTGCTCCCCGGCACCGCCAAACGCGAAGAG
>NZ_RZPB01000754.1:0-2885 GCF_003998535.1 Mesorhizobium sp. M7A.F.Ca.AU.002.02.1.1
GGATAGAGCGAGAAGCCCTGCCATGCATTCCTCCCTTGTACCGGAGGCGTGCCGGCTTCCCCCTTTTTGTCCGTCACGCCACGTGGTCCAACGGTATGCCGCGCGTGGACTGACGGGTCAACAAGGATAGAGGCAGCGAATATCATCGCATCGCAGACAGTGCCCAATACCGGCGATCTGCCCTCGCGTCATGCAACCAAAGTCTGACGTTTTCAGGCGATTTTGCCGGTGTCGCGGCCGGCGCCGATCAGGATCAGCGTCGTGACCAGGAACAGGTACATCCACGCGTCGCGCCACTCGACCGGGAAGTAGCCGGCCCACAGCGATTCGGCCATGCCGAAGACGGCCGCGCCGAGCGCCGCGCGCGGTGGCGAGAGATAGCCGCCGACCGCCGTCACGAACAGGATCTTCAGTCCGTAGACGAGGCCCGAGCCGAAGCTGACATTGCCGTAATAGAGCCCGGCCATGACACCGGCCAGCGCGGCGCAGAAGCCGCCGAACAGCACCGCGTGCCGGAACACCGCGCGTACGTCGACGCCGCACATCGCGGCAGCCTTGGGGTCGTCGGAGACGGCGCGCCAGCACCGTCCGAAGCTCGACCGGGCAAAAGCCCAGCTTGCCAGCGCGATTGCCGCCACCACCACGGCGCAGTCGATAAGCTGGATGAGCGTCAGCGTTGCCTTGAAGGTCGCGCCCTGCGCGAAAACGATGGGCTGCGCCAGCATCGGCGGCAGCCACAGATCATGCGTGTCGGCGGCGATGCGGCTCGCTTCGGACAGCAGCAGCAGGATGCCGAGCGCCACCGCCGCCAGCAGCGTCAGCCACAGCACCTGATAGCCGAAGGCCGCGGTCAGGATCATGGTCTGGCCGCAAAAGGCGAACAACGCGCCATAAGCGAGATTGGTGCGGTGCAGGATGCCGTTGGTCAGCACATAGCCAAAGGCGAGCAACGCATACAGCGCGCCCGAATGCAGCCCGTTCAGCACCTGCTGGAAGAAATAGAGCATGCAAAACCTCGAAGCATGCCGCCCAAAAGTGCGAAGCGGTCCTGGCCAACAGCATGCTCAAAAGGCTGCGGAGACCACCGCATCCCGGAGTGAGGTTGCATCGCTGAATCTAACTTGTCAAATACGATTTATCGGTTAGATTTTCGCCATGACGGTATCATGGACCCCGCACCGCTTCACCGGCGGCCTGCTTGCGCTCGACACGGCGAACACCGTCGTGCTGCGCGGCGATCCGGAGCGGACGTTCGACCGCTTCGAAGATCCGGCCGAGATTGCTCGCTTCGCCGACGCGGCGAGCCGCTTTCGCGCCGCCGAGCTTGGCGAAAGGCCGCTGGCGGTATCCTCAGCGGTGGCGATCGCACCCGTCGTGCTGTCGATCCGCGAGGCGACGGACCGGCTGTTTCGTGGAGCGGTGTCGAAGGGCGCGGTCGCCACCGCTGATCTGCCCGGATTCCTGAGCGCCTGCGCCGAGGGTCTTGCCGGCAGCCGGACCGAGATCGGTGTGCCGGGAAGGCCGTTCGGTGATCCCCTGACGCCGATCGCCTTCGAGGCGGCGCTGGCGGTTTCGGCGCTATCGCTTCTGCGCGACGATACCGTCGCAAGGCTCAGGATCTGTCCCAACTGCACCTGGCTGTTCGTCGACAGAAGCCGCAATTCCAGCCGCCTATGGTGCGACATGGCGGTGTGCGGCAACCGTCAGAAGGCAAGCCGTCACTATCGCCGTCGTCGCATGGCGGAAAATGAGGTCAAGAATGCGTAGCGGCCTTTCCCGTTCGATCCTTGTTGGCGCGGCGCTCATCGTGGCCGTTGCGCTCGGCGCCTGCCGCGACACCGGCGACGCCGAAGGCAAGCTGTTCGAGATTTCCGGCAAGATATTCGTTTTCAACTACCGCCTCGCCAGGGCGACTTATGTGGTGACCCTGCGGCCGCTGAAGCCGATGGGAGAGGGCCAGGTGGCGGTCGCCAGCTTCCAGGATCCCGCCGGCGGCGCACCTCTGGTGGTCGAGCAGAAGGTCTGGCCGAAGCTCGACAAGGTGACGCTGGAGAGCCCGGCACTGACCTGCGTCGTCAAGAACAAGCCCTATGCGATTGCCATCAGCATCAAGGGCGCCGACGGCGCGGTCCTGCAGAAGATCGACACCACGCTGATGTCGACGGAAGACCAGTCGATCCTGCCCGACCGGCCGCTGGTCATCGACCAGCTCTACACCGCCAATCCCGATCTCGTCGGCCATCCCGACGGCAAGCTGCCGGGCGAGCCGAAGCCAGATTGCTCGAAAGGCGGCTGACGCGTCGCGGCCGGCCGCGCCGCAGCTGTAATGTTCATGCGCCGGGCAATGTCCGCGGATCGGTTTCATACCCGATTCAGGATGGCCGCGGACTGTTCGTTGCGCGTTGCCTGGCATCTGCGATTTTGTTTGACCTGCCTTGCAAGGGGAGAAAGGATGCGTCATCCGACCCCGACGTTGGCTGCCTGCCCCGCGTGGCCTCCGCAGAGGAAATGCCTGATGACGCTGCACGACGTCGCGCTCGACGACAAGTTCGATCTCGCAAAGGAGCGCATCTTCCTGTCCGGCGCGCAGGCGGTCATTCGCATGCTCTTGATGCAGCGCGAGCGCGACCGTCGCGCCGGCTTGAACACGGCCGGGTTCGTCTCTGGCTATCGCGGTTCGCCGCTCGGCGGCCTCGACATGCAGCTGTGGAAGGCGAAGAAACAGCTCGCCCAGGCTGACATCGTCTTCCAGCCGGGTCTCAACGAGGAGCTTGCCGCCACCGCCTGCTGGGGGGCGCAGCAGACGGAGCTGCTGGGCGAGGGCACTCATGACGGCGTCTTTTCGGTCTGGTACGGCAAGGGACCGGGCGTCGACCGCTCAGGCG
>NZ_RZPB01000755.1:0-2883 GCF_003998535.1 Mesorhizobium sp. M7A.F.Ca.AU.002.02.1.1
GCTCTACTGGGCGCAGATGGCGGCGGAGCCCGAGATAGCGGCGCATCTGGGCGGGCGTTTCGACCATGTGCTGGTCGACGAATACCAGGACACAAATCGCCTGCAGGCTTCGATCCTCATGGCGCTGAAACCCGACGGCGCCGGGCTGACGGTGGTGGGCGACGATGCGCAATCGATCTATTCGTTCCGCGCCGCCGAGGTTCGCAACATCCTCGACTTCCCCAATCAGTTCGCGCAAGCCGCCGACGTGGTGATGCTGGAGCGCAATTACCGCTCGACCGAGACCATCCTTGCTGCCGCCAACGCGGTGATCGGCGAAGCCTCGGAGCGCTTCACCAAAAACCTGTGGTCGGAGCGCAAATCCAGCGACAGGCCAAAACTGGTGACCGTGCGCGACGAAGTCGAGCAGGCCAATTTCGTCTGCGACACCATCCTGGCCGAGCGCGAGGCGGGCACAGCGCTGAAATCCCAGGCGGTGCTGTTTCGCGCCTCGCATCACAGCGGGCCGCTGGAGATCGAACTGACGCGGCGCAACATTCCCTTCGTCAAATTCGGCGGCCTGAAGTTTCTCGATGCCGCCCACGTCAAGGATGTGCTGGCGGTGCTGCGCTTTGCCGAAAACCCGCGCGACCGGGTCGCCGGTTTTCGCGTATTGCAACTCTTGCCTGGCATCGGCCCTTCGGCCGCCGCGCAGATCGTCGAGACCATGACGACGGCGCTGGACGAGGCCATGGGGCTGGCCGGCTGGCGTCCGCCGCAACGCGCGGCGGACGACTGGCCTGGCTTCGTCGCGCTCTATTCCGGCCTGCGCGCCGGCGCCAGATGGCCGGCCGACCTCGAACAGATCAGGCTGTGGTACGAGCCGCATCTGGAACGCATCCACGAGGACGCGACGACGCGCCGGGCCGACCTGTTGCAACTTGAGCAGATCGGCTCGGGCTATGCCTCGCGCGAGCGCTTCCTGACCGAACTGACGCTCGATCCGCCGGACGCCACCAGCGACCAGGCTGGGCCGCCGCATCGCGACGAGGATTATCTGATCCTGTCGACCATCCACTCGGCCAAGGGCCAGGAGTGGAAAAATGTCTTCGTGCTCAACACCGTCGATGGCTGCATCCCGGCCGATCTCGGCGTCGGCACCAAGGAGGACATCGAGGAGGAGCGCCGGCTGCTCTATGTCGCGATGACACGGGCCAAGGACAATCTCAACCTGGTCATGCCGCAGCGTTTCTTTCCACATGGCCAGGCGGCGCGCGGCGACCGCCATCTCTATGCCTCGCGCACCCGTTTCATCCCGGCCTCGATCCTCGCCGCGTTCGAACAGATGTCGTGGCCAAGCGCGCTGGCCGCGCAGGGCAGGGCGGCCCGGCCGGAGGTGCGCGTCGACATTGGCGCCCGTATGCGCGGCATGTGGAAATAGCCGAGGCCATGCCGCAGCCGCCGATCAGGATCGCCATCGCCGGCGCGCTCGGCCGCATGGGCCGCCAGATGACGGACGCCGTGCGGGTCGATCCACGGCTGGCGCTCGCTGCGCGGTTCCATCGGCCCGGCGCTGCCGGCGATGGGCTGGTCAGCCGCGAGGAGGCGCTTGCCACGGCCGATGTGGTCATCGACTTCACGACGCCGGCGGCCTCGGCTGACCTGGCAAGGTTTTGCGCCGCCCGCGGCGGGCCGGCCCTGGTCATCGGATCGACCGGTTTCGATGCGACTGAATTCGCCGACATCGCCGAGGCCGCGAAGACCATCGCCATCGTGCGCTCCGGCAGCTTTTCGCTGGGGCTGAACATGCTGGTCGGATTGGTCGAACAGGCGGCGACAGCGCTCGATCCCGAAGACTGGGACGCCGAGGTCTTCGAGGCGCATCACCGACACAAGATCGACGCGCCGTCAGGTACCGCTTTGATGCTTGGCCAGGCCGTGGCCGGCGGCCGCAAGGTCGAGCTCGACGCGGTGGCGCGGCCTGTTCGCGATGGCGCCATTGGCGCGCGGCCTCCCGGTGAGATCGGCTTTGCGGTGCTGCGTGGCGGCAGCATCATCGGCGAACACAGCGTGAGCTTCTGTGCCGAAGGCGAGCTTGTGACCTTGTCGCATGCGGCCGGCGACCGCGTCATGTTCGCCCGCGGCGCCATTGCCGCCGCGCTCTGGCTCGAGGGACGCCCGCCCGGCGAATACGACATGCGCGACGTTCTCGGTTTCGGCGCTCCGTGACCGGCAGCCACAACGGATTCCATTTCAACGGCCGTTAAAACGACTGAAAGCCAGCTGAAAGCTTGGGCGTGCCATGAAGTCATTACGGCGTTCGCCGTGTGACCGGTGCGGGAGCGGCCGGTAAGGAGGAATGCGGCGCAGCCGGGATGGCGCGCCGCCCAAGTGGAGGAAGTTTCGTGACCGGTTTCATCTCGAAGTGCGCCCTGCGCACAGCGGCGCTAAGCC
Source organism: Mesorhizobium sp. M7A.F.Ca.AU.002.02.1.1 (assembly GCF_003998535.1). Classification (NCBI taxonomy): domain Bacteria; kingdom Pseudomonadati; phylum Pseudomonadota; class Alphaproteobacteria; order Hyphomicrobiales; family Phyllobacteriaceae; genus Mesorhizobium; species Mesorhizobium sp. M7A.F.Ca.AU.002.02.1.1. Next base: position 2,434 of record NZ_RZPB01000755.1, read on the forward strand.
TTGCTATTGCAGCCACAAGCGCCACGGTGGCTTCGGCTGCCGACAAAATCACCATCATCGTCGGCGGCATGGAAAAGCAGATCTATCTGCCTGCCGTGCTCACCCAGCAGCTCGGCTACTTCAAGGACCAGGGGCTCGATGTCGAACTGCTCAACTCGCGCGCCGGGGTCGAGGCCGAAAATGAACTGCTGGCAGGTGCCGTCCAAGGCGTTGTCGGCTTCTACGATCACACCGTCGACCTGCAGTCGAAGGGCAAATACATCCAGTCGATCGTCCAGTTCAGCCAAGCGCCCGGTGAGGTCGAGCTGGTCTCCGCCAAGCACCCGGAGATCAAGTCGCCCGCCGATTTCAAGGGCGCCACGCTCGGCGTCACCGGTCTCGGCTCCTCGACCGATTTCCTGACCCAGTATCTTGCCGTGCGCAGCGGCCTGAAGCCCGGCGACTACACGC
>NZ_RZPB01000756.1:0-2880 GCF_003998535.1 Mesorhizobium sp. M7A.F.Ca.AU.002.02.1.1
GTGCAGGGTCGAGCGGGCGATGCGCAGATGCTCTTCCAGATAGGTCGAACCGGCGACGCGGCCGGCCCAGTCCTCGATCAGCATCGATTCGAGATCGTCGGACTTTGGCAGCGAAGGAGGCTCGACATCGGCCAACGGGGTCGTCGGCGGATTTGTCACGCCGGCAATACCGGCTTCGCTGCGGCGCGCGGCTTCCGCCGCCAGCGCGCGCACGAATTTCGACGCCAGGCCGGGCAGGTCGGCATGGATGGCGTCGATGGCGCGCCGGTGCTTCGGTGACAGCAAGGTGACGGCGGACGCTATGCTGCCGGCGATCTTGCCGACCGAGACCATGGTGGGCTTGTTGATGGCCTCGTCATAGTGGGCAAGTGCACGTTCGACGTCTTCCGCGACCATCTCCGCGAAGTCGTCCTGCTTGAGGCCCTGGATTTGAAATCTGTTCATGCATCTGTCTTCTGGCCGCGCGCTCCCCCTCAGCTGCGGCCGATTGTTGAACTTCTAGTGCGGAAAACGGAAATCGCGGCGGCAACGAATCCTGCCGCCCGACAGCATGCTGTCCAGCATTTCTTGACACCCCAACTGACTGAGGGCGCACCGAAATGTCAGTCGCGGGACGCCCAGATTGCGTGTAGGTGCGATGTATGACAACTGCGCGACGGTGAGGGGCGGCAGCTTGACGGTTGTTAAAGCAATCCCGCCTGCTCAGCCTCGCGGCGCAGATTCTGCCGGGGCCTGGGGCCGATCTGCTGGATCACCAATCCGGCCGCCAGTGAGCCAAGGTCGCCGCAGGTTTGCAGGTCGCGGCCTTGCGTGTAGCCATGCAGGAAGCCGGCGGCATAGAGATCGCCGGCGCCCGTCGTGTCGACCAGTTCCTTGATGGCGGTCGCCTTGATCACCACCGTCTCGTCGCCGCGCACGATCACGGAGCCTTTTTCCGAGCGGGTCACGGCGGCGATCCGGCAATCCTTGCGGATCTGCGCCAGCGCCTCGTCGAACGACGATGTCTGGTAGAGCGACTTGATCTCGTGGCTGTTGGCAAAGACGATGTCGACCGTGCCCGAGCGCACCAGGTCGAGGAATTCGTCGCGGTAGCGGTCGACGCAGAACGAATCCGACAGCGTCATCGACACTTCGCGGCCTGCTGCGTGCGCCAGCTTCGCCGTCTGGCGGATCGCTTCCTTGGCGCGCGGCGGGTCCCACAGATAGCCTTCGAAATAGGTGACCTTGGCGCCAGAAGCCTTATCGGCCTCGACATCCTCCGGCCCAAGCTCGACGCAGGCGCCGAGATAGGTGTTCATCGAGCGCTCGCCGTCGGGCGTGACGAAGATCATCGAGCGCGCCGTCGGCGGCTCGCCCTTGAGCGGCGTGGTGTCGAAGGCGACGCCCTGTGCATGGATGTCGTGGGCGTAGATTTCGCCCAGCGCATCGTTGGAGACCTTGCCGAAGAAGGCGGCGCGGCCGCCAAAGCTGGCGACGCCGGCCGCCGTGTTGCCGGCGCTGCCGCCGGACGCTTCGATCGCCGGGCCCATGCGGCTGTAGAGCAGTTCGGCGCGTTGTGTGTCGATGAGGTTCATCGCGCCCTTGATGATGCCGTTGGTCTCGAGGAATTCCTCGTCGCACTGGGCGATGATGTCGACAATGGCATTGCCGATGCAAAGCACGTCATAATCCGGCATCAAAATCTCCGCCAAAAACCCGAGCCGGCTTCTTGCCACGCCGGCCCGGCGCGGGTCTAGCGATTTGAAACCGGTTTGCCTAGGGCGTGACACGCAACTTTGGCGGAACAGGCAAAGGGGCATCAGCCGCGAGGCGCTATGACAATTCGACCGTGGCCGAAGCATTTCATCGCCGCACCGCCTATAAGCCTGGATCAGACGATCCCGCTTCGAAGGCGAGCCAGCCCCCAATGTCTACAAAAAGCATGTCGACGAAGAACGAGCCTGCAAAAAACGATCTGACCACCGACCTGGTACTGCTCGTCGTGCTGGCAGTGCTCTGGGGCGCCTCCTACACCTTCATCAAGATCGGCGTCGAAACCATCCCGCCGGTCACCTTCATTGCCGCCCGCACCCTGATCGCCGGCGGCATCCTGTTGGCCATCATCCGCTGGCGCGGGCTCGCCTTGCCGGGCGATGCTGCAAGCTGGCGCCGCTTCGCCTTCCAGGCCTGCCTCAACAGCGTTATTCCGTTCACCCTGATCGCCGCGGCCGAACGCTCGGTCGATGCCGGCCTCGCCACCATCCTCAACGCGACCTCACCGATCTTCACCTTCCTCTTGACCGCGCTCATCACCCGCCACGAGCCGGTCACCTTGCGCAAACTGATCGGTGTGGGCGCCGGCATTGCCGGCATCTGCCTCATTATCGGCACGCAGGCGCTGGGTGGCCTCGGTCATGAATTGTGGGCGCAATTGGCAATCGTCGCCGCGACGGTCTGCTATGCCGGGGCCGCCATTTTCGGCCGCGGTTTCAAGGGCCTCGACCCAATGCTACCGGCCGCCGGTTCCATGCTGTGCGGCGCCGTCATCCTCGTGCCGCTCAGTCTGGTGTTCGACCAGCCGTGGACGCTGGCGCCATCGACCGCGTCGATCCTGGCCCTGCTCGGCCTGTCGGTCTTTTCCACCGCGCTGGCCTTCGTTATCTATTTCCGCCTCATCCACACGCTGGGTTCGGTCGGCACCACCTCGCAGGCCTATCTGCGCGTGCCGATCGGCGTCGGCATCGGCGCTCTCTTCCTCGGCGAAAGTCTTGGTTCGACGGCATGGCTGGGCATGGGTTTTGTCGTGGCCGGGGTCGCTGCCATGACCATCCCGGTTCGAAAGCCGGCGTTTGCGCGGTAAACGCCAGCCCGCTTGTGCTCATGGCCTGCGCTGCCTATCTC
>NZ_RZPB01000757.1:0-2877 GCF_003998535.1 Mesorhizobium sp. M7A.F.Ca.AU.002.02.1.1
GTGCTCGACCGCCTGACGGCCGAAATCGGGAACGTCGATGTCCTGGCCGGCTTCGATGATCGAGCGGCGCACGGCGCGGGTGCGGGTGAACAGGTCGAAGAGTTTTTCGCCGTCGCCCCAGCGGATTGCGCGCTGCAGCGACGCCAGATCCTCCGAGAACCGCGCCAGCATTTCGAGGATGGCGTCCTTGTTGTGCAGACAGACATCCCGCCACATGGTCGGATCGGAGGCGGCAAGGCGGGTGAAGTCGCGGAAGCCGGAAGCCGAATATTTGATCACTTCGGATTTGGTCACCGACTGCAGATCATCGGCGGTGCCGACGATGTTGTAGGCGATGATGTGCGGCAGATGCGAGACGATGGCCAGCGTCATATCGTGATGCTGGGGATCCATCGTGTCGATGTTGGCGCCGCAGCGCCGCCAGAACTCCGACAGCCTCTCCAACGCGTCCGGGTCGGTGTCGGGCAGCGGCGTGAAGATGCACCAGCGATTGTCGAACAGGTCGGCGAAACCGGCGTCGGGGCCGGATTTTTCTGTGCCCGCCAGCGGGTGGCCGGGAATGAAATGGACACCTTCAGGCACATAAGGCTGCATTTGCGCAATGACAGACGCCTTGGTCGAGCCGACATCGGTGAGGATCGCGCCCGGCTTCAGCGCCGGCGCGATTTCCTCGGCAACCGTGCCGGACGAGCCGACCGGCACCGAAATGATGACCAGGTCGGCATCGCGGACAGCTTCTCTCGCATCGGTGCTATAGCTATCGCCCAGCCCAAGCTCCTCGGCCCGTGCCAGCGTCGCCGCACTGCGGGTCGAGATGGATACGTGGCGGGCGAGGCCCTCGCGGCGGATGACGCGGGCCAGCGACGAGCCGATCAGGCCGATGCCGACCAGCGCGATCTTTTCAAACATCGGTGATGTCATGGTTTCTAGCTTTTCAGGAATGTCGTGAGAGCGGCGACAACGCCGCGATTGGCCTGTTCGGTACCGACGGTCATGCGCAGCGCGTTGGGAAAGCCATAGCCCGAAACGCGCCGCAATATATAGCCGCGCGCCGTCAGATAGTCGTCCGCCGCCGCTGCCGAATGTTTCTGGTCCTCTGGAAAATGAATGAGGATGAAATTGCCGACGCTGGGCGTCACCCGCAATCCAAGCTTTGTGAATTCCTCACTCAGCCAGGCCAGCCAGGTCTCGTTGTGCGCCACGCTGCGCTCGACATGGGCGCGATCGCGAATGGCGGCGATGCCGGCCTCGATCGCCGTCGCATTGACGTTGAAGGGGCCGCGCACGCGGTTGATGGCGTCGACGATGTGCATCGGCCCGTACATCCAGCCGATCCGCGCCCCGCCAAGGCCGATCTTGGAGAAGGTCCGGGTCATCACCACGTTCTCTGCGCTGCCGACCAGTTCGATGCCGGCCTCATAGTCGTTGCGGCGGACATATTCGGCATAGGCCGCGTCGAGCACCAGAAGCACGTGCCTGGGCAGACCGGCATGCAGCCGCCGCACCTCCTGGAACGGCACATAAGTGCCGGTCGGGTTGTTGGGATTGGCGAGGAACACGATCTTGGTGCGCCGCGTGACGGCGGCCAGGATGGCGTCGATATCGGCGCGCTCGTCTGTTTCCTTGATCGTCACCGGAACGGCGCCCGCCGACTGGATGTAGATCTTGTAGACCATGAAGGCGTGTTCGGTGATGACGGCCTCGTCGCCGGGCGCCAGATAGGTCTGCGCCAGCAGGCCGAGGATCTCGTCGGAGCCGTTGGAGCAGATGATGTTCTGCGGGTTGAGGCCATGCACCTCGGCGATCGCTTCGCGCAGCCGCCTGGCGGTGCCGTCGGGATAGATGTCGAGCTTGCCGGCAATCTCGCGCGCGGCTTCGATCGCCTTCGGCGAGGGCCCGAGCGGGTTCTCGTTGGAGGACAGCTTGTGGACCTTGGCGACGCCGGCAGGCGCCGTGCTCTTGCCCGGCACATAGGCGTCTATGTCCATGATGCCCGCGCGCGGGGTTGGACGTGCCTGGTCCGGTGTCTGGCTCATGTCGCAAAATCCGTCGAGAACGCTTCCTGAGGGAAGCCGCAGCGGAAATACAAGCCGTGGCCTGCAATGTCGAGAGGCGACAGCCTCCCGCCCAAGGCAGGCCGTTGACGCCGGCGCGCCACAGCCCTAGAAGGGGAGCGAACTTCCGTGGTGATTTGGCCGGTCGGCTTGCAGCCACGTTAAACAACTTGCTAAAGGGCCGTTTGCATCCTGTAACCGGCTTTGCGACCGCAATGCCGGTTTTTTGTTGTCCGCGCCGGCCGGACACCCGTATCGGCATCGACTTTCGACGAGTGCGATGCGTGGGCTCAAAGTGTGAGATGGATGTCATGGCCGTTCTGCGTGCCCGCAAAACCAACAACGAGGTCGACCAACCGTCGAGCCCGGTTTTGCGTTTTGGATCCGACAAGCCGCTCAAGCTGGACGCCGGCACGCTGCTGTCACCGTTCCAGATCGCCTACCAGACCTATGGCACGCTGAACGATGCCCGCTCCAACGCCATCCTCGTCTGCCATGCGCTGACCGGAGACCAGCACGTCGCCAGCACCAATCCGGTGACCGGCAAGCCTGGCTGGTGGGAAGTGCTGATCGGCCCCGGCAAGATCATCGACACCAATCGTTTCTTCGTCATCTGCTCCAACGTCATCGGCGGTTGCCTTGGCTCCACCGGCCCGGCTTCGACCAATCCGGCCACCGGCAAGCCGTATGGGCTCGACCTGCCGATCATCACCATCCGCGACATGGTGCGGGCGCAGCAAATGCTGATCGACCATTTCGGCATCGAGAAACTGTTTTGCGTGCTCGGCGGCTCGATGGGCGGCATGCAGGTGCTGGAATGGGC
>NZ_RZPB01000758.1:0-2875 GCF_003998535.1 Mesorhizobium sp. M7A.F.Ca.AU.002.02.1.1
GGTCATGTGACCGATCTCGGCGGCGGTGTCGTCGTCGATGGGCGCATCCTGCATGGCCGCCGTGGCCTTGCCGCCGAGATCGGTCACATGACCATCACCAATGAGGGCGAGCGTTGCGTGTGCGGCGTTATCGGCTGCTTCGAGGCCATCGCTTCGGGAACCGCGCTCGGCCGCCGCGCCACCGCCGCCACGGCCGCCGGCGACGGCTCGGCCTTGCGGCGCCTGTCAGCGGATGCGGAGGTGACCGGCCGCCATGTCGTCGAGGCGGCACGGCTGCGCGACGATCTTGCCTCGGCCTTGCTGGACGAGGAAGCCCGCTGGCTGGGCGTCGGCTTCACCAACCTGTTACATCTCTATTCGCCCGATGTGCTGGTCGTCGGCGGCGGCATCGCCAATGGGCTCGACCTGATGGCGCCGACCATCGAGGCAACCATCAGGCAGCGGGCCATGCGCGCCTATCGCGACGTACCGGTCGTTCCAGCACAGCTCGGCCGCCATGCCGGGCTCGTCGGCGCCGCCAGCCTTGTGCTGTTCGACGACGAGGGCACTTTGGCAGCCCGCATGCCTGTCGGCCCAAGCACATATCCGGACACACCACTGAGCAAGATCGGCACCGTCTGACGTGCGACTGCATGACAAAGGCCGCAGGCAGCATGCCTCCGGCCTTTTACGCATAAGCCACACGTGGTTACTCGGCGGGGACGACATCCGCCGGCAGGCTGTCATCAGCCGTGCCCGCCAGCGCCCTCGCCAGCTTGGCCTCGTCGAGTTCGCCTTCCCAGCGCGCCACCACCAGCGTGGCGACGGCATTGCCAACGAAGTTGGTCAGCGCCCGGCATTCCGACATGAAGCGGTCGACGCCGAGGATCAGCGCCATACCGGCGACCGGCACCGCCGGAACCACCGACAGCGTGGCGGCAAGGGTGATGAAGCCCGCTCCGGTGATGCCGGCGGCACCCTTGGACGAGAGCATGGCCACCAGCAGCAGCAGGATCTGGTCACCCATCGACAGGTGGATGTTGGTCGCCTGTGCGATGAACAGCGCCGCCAAGGTCATGTAGATGTTGGTGCCGTCGAGGTTGAAGGAATAGCCGGTCGGGATGACCAGGCCGACCACCGAGCGCTTGGCGCCGGCCTTCTCCATCTTTTCCATCAGCGAGGGCAGGGCGGCCTCCGACGAGGAGGTGCCCAGCACCAAAAGCAGCTCTTCCTTGATGTAGCGGATCAGCGACAGGATGGAGAAGCCGTTGTAGCGGCAGACCGCACCCAGCACGATGAACACGAACAGGAACGACGTCACGTAAAAGGTGCCGACCAGCATGGCGAGATTGATGACCGCGCCGATGCCGTATTTGCCGATGGTGAAGGCCATGGCGCCGAAGGCACCGATGGGGGCGGCCTTCATCAGCACGCTGACCAGCTTGAAGATCGGCGTCGTCAGTGCCTGCAGGAAGTTGAGCACGGGCATGCCCTTGTCGCCGACCAGCGCCAGCGCGATGCCGAACAGCACCGAGAAGAACAGCACCTGCAGGATGTCGCCGTCGGCGAAGGCGCCGACGATGGTCGACGGGATGATGTTCATCAGGAACCCGGTGACCGACTGATCGTGCGCCTTGGCGGCGTAGGTGTTGACGGTCGAGGCGTCGAGCGTCGCCGGGTCGATGTTGAAGCCGGCGCCCGGCTGCACGACATTGGCGACGACAAGGCCGATGATCAGCGCCAACGTCGAAAAGGTGAGGAAATAGAGCATCGCCTTGCCGGCAACACGCCCGACCTTCTGCAGGTCGCTCATGCCGGCAATGCCCGTTGTCACGGTCAGGAAGATGACCGGGGCGATGATCATCTTGACCAGCTTGATGAAGGCGTCGCCGAGCGGCTTCATGCTCTCGCCGACCGACGGATAGAAATGGCCGAGCAGGATGCCGACGGTGATCGCGACGAGCACCTGCACGTAGAGTTGGGCATAGAAAGGTTTGCGCTGCGCGGCAAGCGCGCCTGATTGGTCTGCGATGTGCATCGAACTCTCCCTGGCCGGATGGGCGAAAACGGATCGCCTGCGTGACTTCTCCCATCGCGGCGCTCCGGTCGCACGCCGCTGAAAACAGTTTTGCAAGCGTCGTGCCAGATCGGGGAAAGGCCGGAATCGCGGATTTCCGCCTTTGTCAGAGGTCGCGCGGACAATACTTGTGCGGATTTCCGCACAAGTGGCGTTTGCCTGGGCGGATTTTCGCATTACACTGACCGGAAAGCCGCGAAGAAAAGGGAGAGGGCAGACGCCGCAGGCAGGCACCGATAGCGAATCCCAAGGGTTTGCCGGCCGTGAGTTGCTGCGCGAGGCGGTGGCCCGGCTGCGCGACGGCCGCTGGCTTGCCGTGGTCGCAGCCCTTGCCGTCCTGGCTGGCGCGATCGCCATCGCCGGGCGCATCGCCTCCGGCCAGGCGGCCGACAATCTGCGCGACACAGCACTTGCCGCTCTGCCGCTGGCGGCGGGAACGCTGACCGGCGAAATCGAAAAGCAGCGCCTGGTTCCCTTGGTGCTGGCCCGCGACGATGCTGTGCGGGGCGCGCTGCGCCGGGCCGGGAAGATGCAAGAAGCGGCCCTCAACGACAAGCTCAAGGCGATTGCCGGCGATGCCTCGGCCTCCGCCATCTATGTCATCGATACGGCAGGCATCGCCATATCAGCCAGCAATGCCGGCGAACCGACCAGCTTTGTCGGCATCGACTATAATTTCCGGCACTATTTTCAGGAGGCGATGGCGAAAGGTGCTGCCAGCCAATATGGCCTCGGCACGATCAGCGGACGGCCGGGACTCTACCTTTCGAGCCGCGTCGACGATAAAGGAAAGAAGCTTGGCGTGGAGGGGGGGAAGGT
>NZ_RZPB01000759.1:0-2869 GCF_003998535.1 Mesorhizobium sp. M7A.F.Ca.AU.002.02.1.1
GCATTATCTGGTCCACGAGAATGGCCATATCGTGCAGATGGTCAGGGAAAGCGACCGCGCCTGGCACGCCGGCAAGAGTTCGTGGTTCGGATGCGCCGACATCAATTCCTGTTCCGTCGGCATCGAGATCGTCAATCCGGGGCATTCGCTGGGCTATCCCGGTTTTCCCCGGCGGCAGATCGATGCCGTGATCGGGCTGTGCCGGGGGATCGCCGGTCGGCATTCGATCGCCGCCGAGCGGGTACTCGCGCATTCCGATGTTGCGCCGGGGCGCAAAATCGATCCCGGCGAGAAGTTTCCGTGGCGGGCGCTATTCGAGGCCGGTGTCGGCCATCTCGTTACGGCCGCCCCCGTCAGGCGAGGCGCTACTCTGACAACCGGCGACACCGGCGGCGATATCGAAGCGTTGCAGTCGATGCTGGCGCTCTACGGCTATGGCGTTGAAATATCCGGCGTTTTCGACCGGCAGACGGAGGCGGTGGTCGAAGCCTTCCAACGGCATTTCCGGCCGCGCAAGGTGGACGGCGTTGCCGACGGCTCGACGCTGCGGACGCTGCAAAGGCTGCTTGCTTCCGTGAAGCGCTAATCCCCGGGAGACCTCTCCCAAGCAATTCTTTCCAATCCTTAAGTTACAGGCTGTCACTCAAAGTGACTTGCCTGGCCTTGTTTGACACCAATTCGGGCGTCAAACGGCTGACGTGTAGATGTCGGACCCCAAGCCCCCCCCGGGTTGTTCCGACGTTGGTTAGGCGTTGCTGCGTGAACATCTTCGCGCGGTTCAGACAGAACAGGATCACATGCAGAAATTTACCGTTTTAACGGCAGCTCTTGCTGCCGGCGTAATGACTTTTGCCTTCAGTGCGGCGCATGCAGCGTCATTCAGCCCGCGGGCCGATCAAGGGTTTCCCGTGGTATCCGCAAAAAGCGGCAAGGCAGGCCACGACGCCAAGGCGACAAAGCAGGCATCCGCCAAAGCGGAGACGAAGCGGGCTTCCGCCAAAGCGGAAAAGGCAAGCTGGTCCAAACCGAAGAAGTCCATCGCCAAAAGGCAGACGAAGCGCGGCCGCAAGACCGTCGACATGACGAGAACGGCATCGATCGGCCTCAGGAACGCGGCGGAGTCGACGGCCGCGGTGGCGAGCAGCGGCCAGTATTCCGCAATCGTTGCCCGCTATGCGGCGATCGAAGGCGTGCCCGTGTCGCTCGCCTCGGCGGTCATCAAGATCGAGAGCAACTACCGGCCCAACATCGTCGGCAGCGCCGGCGAGATCGGCCTGATGCAGATCAAGCCGGCCACGGCTCGGATGATGGGCTATAGCGGCTCCGCCAAGGGCCTGTTCGATCCCGACACCAACATCAAATACGGCATGAAATACCTTGCCATGGCACGGAGCCTCGGTGGCGGCACGACCTGCGGCACCATTCTGAAATACAATGCCGGGCACGCCGCAACGCGGATGAACCCCGTGTCGGCAGCCTATTGCGGCAAGGTCAAGGTGCAGATGGCTGCGCTTGGATCGCCCGCATAAGTCAGCTTTTTCGTTTGCGTTTTCGGGCGTGAACCCCTTTATACGCTCTGCCAGCTGGCTGGGCGGCCGCACCCGCAAACGCCGAAAGGTCGTGGGTGAGGAAAGTCCGGGCTCCATGGAAACACGGTGCCGGTTAATGGCCGGCGGGGGCGACCCCAGGGAAAGTGCCACAGAAAGCAAACCGCCACGATCCGGCTTGCCGGATTCGGGGCAAGGGTGAAAGGGTGGGGTAAGAGCCCACCGCGCGACTGGCAACAGGAGCGGCACGGTAAACCCCACCGGGAGCAAGACCGAATAGGGACGGTGCGAGGGGAAACCCTCGAGGGCTGTTTCCGGCTCACCGTCCGGGTAGGTTGCGTGAGGCGCATGGCAACATGCGCCCAAGATGAATGGCCGCCACGTTCTCGCCTCGCAAGGGACGAGGGCCATACAGAACCCGGCTTACAGGCCAGCTGGCAATTTCTCTCCCCCGATATCAAGAGAAATCTCTTGAAATCAGCAGGTTGCGCCCTCGGGCGCGCCTGTTGATTCAAGCCTGTCCGGCCGTTCATCCGAGCCGGGAGCCGCTGATCCCGTCCAGCGACGTCTCGATCGCTTTCCAGAGCTCTTCCACCGGCTCGCAGCCGACCGAGAGGCGGACGAAACCGGCGGAGACCGCATCGCCTCGCTTCAGGCGCCGCTCGGCGGAGGTGTGGACGCCGCCGAAGGATGTCGCGGCCTGCATCAGGGCACAATTGTTGATGAAGTCCTCGGCTTTGTCTTCCGAGGCGAGTTCGAAAGAGATGAGAAAGCCGAAGCGCTCCATCTGGGCGCGGGCTAGGTTGTGCGACGGGTCGCCTTCAAGCCCGGGATAACGCAGGCCGCTGATTGCCTTGTGGCCCTGCAGTCGCCGCGCGATGACTTCCGCCGAGGAACACATGCGATCGAAGCGCACATCCAGTGTCTCCAGGCCGCGGTGCACCAGCCAGGCTTCGAACGGACCGGGAATGCTGCCGGAAACTTCGCGCCAGCCGGTCACGGCGGCGATGATATCGGCATTGCGACTGGCGACATGGCCGAACAGCACGTCGGAATGGCCATTGGGTGCCTTGGTGTCGGCGGCAACGACGATGTCGGCGCCGTGGTCGAGCGGTCGTTGGCCGAGAGGGGTCATGGTCGTGTTGTCGACCACAAGGATCGCGCCGGCTTTGTGGACAGCATCGGCAACGGCGGCGATATCGCAGATATCCAGCCCCGGATTGGCAGGGGTTTCGACAAATGCCAGCCGATAGCCATCGAAGCCGCCATCGAGGAAGGTCGAAGTCGGCCTGGCATCATAGGTGATGCCGAGCGGCTTGAGG
>NZ_RZPB01000075.1:0-14068 GCF_003998535.1 Mesorhizobium sp. M7A.F.Ca.AU.002.02.1.1
GGCGATCGTGGCCGGCCATGGCACGACCTTGTCCGCCAGCCCGACGAAGCGCGTCGGGTTGGCGAGATCCATCCAGCTTGTCAGGCGTGAAGTCGTGTCGCTCATGCGGTTCTACATAAACCGCCGCGGCGTTCGGGGCAATCGAGCGGTGGTGTCGCAGGGCTGCAGCGCTTTGCCTTCTCCCCTGTGGGAGAAAGCAGAGACGTGCCTGATCAGGCGGCCGCTTCCTGCTGTTGCAGCACGGTGCGGCTGAGGCGGCGGACCTCCTCGTCGTTGAGCAGGCCGCCAGCGCGCAGCAGGCTGGCAAAGCGGCCATTGCGCAGCGACAGCTCGGTGAAGCCGCCCATCTCGACCACCCTGCCCTTGTCCATGAACACGACCAGATCGGCGTCGCGAACGGTGGTCAGGCGGTGGGCGATGATGAAGGTGGTGCGGTCGCGGCGCAGTTCGTCGATCGCTTCCTTGACGCGGTCCTCGGTCTCGACGTCGAGCGCGCTGGTCGCCTCGTCGAGCACCAGGATCGGTGCGTCCTTCAGCACGGCACGGGCAATGGCGATGCGCTGACGTTCGCCGCCCGACAGCTGGCCGCCACGTTCGCCAACCACCGTGTCGTAGCCATTGCTCTTGGACAGGATGAAGTCCTGTGCGGCAGCCGCATTGGCGGCGGCATGGATCTCGTCATTGCTTGCATCGGCGCGGCCGACACGGATGTTGTCCTCGATCGAGCGGTTGAGCAGGCCGGCATCCTGGAACACCGTGGCGATCGAATGGCGCACCGACTTGCGGGTCACGGTGCGGGTGTCGATGCCGTCGATCAGGATACGGCCATGGGACGGCGAGAAGACACGCTGCAGCAGGTTGATGAGCGTGGTCTTGCCGGCACCCGTCGGGCCCACGATGGCGACGGTCTGGCCCGCCTGCACCTCGAAGGACACGTCGTCGATGCCTTGGCCGGAATTGGCGAATTCAAAGCCGACATTCTCGAAGCGCACATGGCCGGTGACGTTGGAAAGATCGCGCAAGCCGTCCGGCTCGGCGGAATCAGCCGCGGAGTCCTCGAGATGGTAGAAATCCTCGAGCTTGGCACGGGCCTCGGAAATCTGGTTGGCGAAAGCCGACATCTGGTCGAGGCGAGCGATCAGCATCGTGGCAAAACCGGTGAAGGCAATGACGTCGCCGACACCCAACTGACCATGAGTCACGAGATAGGAGCCGATCGACAACACGATCAGCATCGAGATTGCCGATGACAGACGGTGCAAGGCATTGGCCAGCGCCCACCAGTCGAGCACAGGGTTCTGCGCGTCGAGCAGGTTCTTGACGTAGCGGCGCAGCGTATCGGCCTCGTGGCCGAGGCGATTGTAGCTCTGCAGCACCGCAACGTTGCTGACCGAGTCGGTCACATGCGCGAACACCTTGTGGTAGTGGCGCTCGACCGCAGCCTGGCCCGCCTTGGTGCGGCGCATGACCATCCGGCCGATGCCGACATAGAGCAGCCCGAGGCCAAGCAGCACCAGCGACATGCGCAGGTCCATGCTGATCGCGGTCGGAACCAGCAGTACGAGGGCGACAGCCGTGGACAGATGCTGGCGCATGAATTCGAGCCAAAGGCTGAACAGGGTTTCGACGGCACGCAGCATCGTGTGCAGCGCATTGGAGGTGCCGTGCTGATGGTGCCAGGCGAGCGGCATGGTGATCACGCGCTCGAACGACTCGCAAAGCACTTCGCTGCGCCGCGCGTGGGCAAAGCGGTCAGCGCCGCGCGCCACCATGACGAAGGCAACGATGTTGAAGGCGCCGAGACCGGCCCACATGACCAGGGTGGTGAAGACAGAGCCACGCTCGGAGATGGCGCCGATGACGCGACCGAACATAATCGGCTCGAGAAGCGCTACGATGGCGAGAGCCACGTTGGCCGAACAGATCAACGCAACGCGTTTCCTGTCCGCGGCCAGATAACCGAGAGCTCGCCAGTAGATTTGCAGAAGGGTCACCCCAGTTACTCCGCCACGCTGTTTATTGTGCACTGCATCATTTTATTCGTACCGGTTGATACGTCGCAAAACAATGGCCGTGTACCCCTTCAGTTCCCTTAGAGCGAACAAAAGATGGCGACGTTCCGAAATCTGCCGTGATCACCTAACGGTTTGAGAAGACAGGTAAAATGTCAGGCATGCGGCGAAATCATGGCAGTTGGCACGTGCTGCCATAATTTTAATCAGCAACAATGTCGGGCGGATGACTGAGGCCGAAATCGCCTTTCGCGAAGTATAAAGCAAAACAAAGCTGCAGGATGCCCTTCCAGGCGAAGGGTGGCCAAACCCTCACCGCTCGCGGCTACTCCTATGGGACGCCTCAAGCCTTTGATTTCATAGACTTCTCGGCGGGATGCCCGTCAACGGCAGACGGCAACGCCAGGCGGGATGGGGCCTCTCATCCCGCCTGGCGTGACAAAAGTCGCGGTCGGGGCCTCAGCCCCGAGCGCATGCTTTTTGGGCAACAGGCCTCAGGCCGGAATCCTGACGACAACCTCGGCAACTTCGCCGTCCTTCAGCTCGACTGCCGAAGCCTTGGTCTTTGCCCCATTCACCTCCAGCGACACGGCCTTGGCCTTATTGTCGCGGATGACACGAACCTTGAGTTCCGCCCCCAGCATTTTGAGATTTGCCGAGTACCCATCCCAGTGGCTTGGCAGCTTCGGCTTGAACTGGACACGCTTGCCGCGCCGTTCGATGCCCAGAATGCCTTCGACCGCAGCCCTGTAGAGCCAGCCGGCAGAGCCGGTGTACCAGGTCCAGCCGCCACGGCCGCCCTTGCCGTTGCCGGCATTGTCGTCCCCGGCATAGATGTCGGCCGCCACGACATAGGGCTCGACTCGATAGTGCTCGGCCGTGGCCTCGTCGGTCGCGTGGTTGACGGGATTCAGCATCGAGAAACAACGATAAGCCTCGTCGACCTGCCCCATCTCGGCAAGCGCGATGACGAACCATGTGGCGGCGTGGGTGTACTGGCCGCCATTCTCGCGCACGCCAGGCGGATAGCTCTTGATGTAACCGGGGTCCTTTTCCGTCTTCGAGAATGGCGGCGTGAACAGCTTGACGATCTTCAGCTTGTCGTCGACGAGCAGCTTCGTTGCTTGCTCCATGGCGGTGGTCGACCGTGCCGGGTCGCCCTCTCCCGAAAGCACGCTCCAGGACTGGGCGATCGAGTCGATCTTGCACTCCTGCGAGTTGCGAGACCCCAAAGGCGTGCCGTCGTCGAAACTGCCGCGCCGGTACCATTCGCCGTCCCATGCGGTGCTCTCAAGCGCCCGCTTCAGAACATCGGCATGCTTTGCCCAGGCCTGTGCTCGCTTGGCATCACCCTCGGTCTTGGCGACGGGCGCGAAATCGCCCAGCGTCTTCAGCAGGAACCAGCCGAGCCAGACGCTCTCGCCCTTGCCGTGCTCGCCGACGCGGTTCATGCCGTCGTTCCAGTCGCCGCCGAGGATCAGCGGCAGGCCCGCGGGGCTGCTGCGCTTGATGGCGAGATCGAGCGCACGCGCGCAATGGTCGTAGAGCGTCGCTGTCTTCTTCGAGATTTCCGGGGTGAAGAAGGCATCGTGCTCGCCCTCGCCCAGCGGCTGTCCATCGATGAAGGCCAATTGCTCCTTGAGGATGGAGGCATCGCCGGTGACCAGCAAATAGCGCGCCGTAGCGTGGGCAAGCCAGACCACGTCGTCGGAGATCAACGTGCGTACGCCAGCACCCGTGCGCGGCAGCCACCAGTGCTGCACGTCGCCTTCGGGGAACTGCCGCCGCGCCGCGTTGAGGATCTGGTCGCGCGCCAGCTGCGGGTCATGTGCCAGCAGCGCCAGCGTATCCTGCAACTGGTCGCGGAAGCCGAAGGCGCCGCTGGCCTGATAAAAGGCCGAGCGGGCGCGGATGCGGCAGGCCAGGCTTTGATAGGGAAGCCAGTGGTTGACCATGGCGTCGAGCGCCTTGTCGGGCGTCTCGACCTGGATGGTGTCGAGGAAGCCGCGCCATTCGCGCTCATTGTCGGCCAATCGCTGGTCGAAGTCCTTGGCCCGATGCTCCTGCACCAGCGCGCTCGCCTCCTCGACCGACTCGGCGTCGCCGAGCAGCCAGAGCAGCGTCACGTCGCCGCCTGCCGGGATCTCGACGTCGCGGGCAATCGCCGCGCACGGATCGTCGCCGGCCTCGACACGGCCAGACAGCGCCGCACCGCTCAGCACCGCCTGCGGTAGCTCGCTGGAGCCATGCCGGCCCAGGAACTCCGATCGGTCTGTCGTCACCGAATGGACGCCGCCGTCGGCCGCCAGGAACGCAACCCGCTCGCCGAAATCCAGCCCGTAGGGGTTTTGTGCGAGCAGCGCCCCACTGGCGGCATCCCGCGACGGGACGATGGTTGCCGCAGTGCGCGACCGATGCCCGCCGAGCACCCATTCGGCATAGGCATAGACACGCAGCCGCGCCGGCACCGAGCCGGAATTCTGGATGCGCAGCCGCGAGATTTTCAGGGAATCGACCGGATCGACGACATGGGTAAGGTCCATCGACAACGGTCCGCGCTTCGAGCGGAAGGTCGAGAAACCCTGGCCGTGCCAGGCCTCGTAGGTCATCGAGGGATCGCGCACCATGGCGGCGAGCGGCGAGAATGCCTTGCCGCTGGCCTGATCGTAGATATAGAGGCCCTCGCCCGGGCGGTTCGAGACCGGATCATTCGACCACGGCGTCAATTGGTAGTCGCGGCTGTTTCGGCTCCAGGTGAAGGCTGCGCCCTCGGCGGAGGTGTGGAACCCGAACGAGGCGTTGGAGACGACGTTGATCCACGGCTGCGGCGTCGTGCGCCGCCCGGCCAGGCGCACGACATAGTGCCGTCCGTCGCCGTCGAAACCGCCAAAGCCGTTCCATTGGCTGAGTCCGCTGCCATCGGCGCTGACATTGGCCACCGCCTGCGAGGCAGGAGTATGCGTCGTGGGTGTCGGCGACGGCAATTCACGCGGAATCGGCAACGTTGCCAGAGCATCCCGCGCCTGCAGGGCCGCCGCCTCGGCGCGCTCGATCTGGTCGAAGATGGTGCCGTTGCGCGTGTGCAGGACGACGCGGGCGACGGCGAGCAGCGTCTTGTAGGTGGTCTCGTCCATAAGATCGCGGCGCACCGCGAAAATGTGCTGGCGCGGCCCGAGCTCCTTGCCGCGCAGACGGCTGTTTTCGCACAGCGTCTCGACCGCCCGCTGCAGGTCCTGGACATAGGAGGACGCCTGCTCGTTGACGACGACGAAGTCGATCATCATGCCGCGGGTGCGCATATATTCCTGGAACCGCAGCGCCTGGGCGACGATTTCGAGATCGGCGACATCGCCGATCCTGACCAGGAAGATCGGGAAATCGCCGGAAATGCTTGTCGGCCACAGGCTCGACTGCTTGCCCAGCCCCGAGGCGATGGATTCGGCGGGAAGACGCAGGAACGGATCCGGATAGATCAGATAGCGCGCCAGCTTCTGCACATTGGCGGCATCGGTCAGGCTGAGGCCCATATGGCGGGTCTGCACCTGGCTGCGGGTCCAGGCAAGCATGGCCTGGCGGGCAAAGCTCTCCGGATGGTCGAGGCGGGCGATGGCTTCGTCCAGTTCGGCACGGCCGGCGCCGACAACCGTCCAGAAGGTCAGCGATATCTTCTTGTTGGCCGGCACGCGCACCTGGCGGCGCAGCGAGGCGACGGGATCGAGCGTAAAGCCTGAGTGGCCGCCCAGCCTGGCGCCCGGGTCGAAAGCGGCTGCGTCGACGATGGTGCGGCCACGGCCGATGAAGGCGCGCCTGTCGGTCTCGGCCTCGGCGTCGCGCGCCGATCCGGACGGATCGGTGACGAAATGCACCATGGCGATATCGGGCTCGCTGGTCTCGCGCTTGCGCCGCGTGGCGAAGATCGCCGCGTTGTTCGCAGAGATTTCGGTTTCCACGAACATCTTCGAGAAGGCCGGATGCGCGTTGTCGGACGCCTCCAGGCCGAGCACCAGCTCGGCAAAGGAGGTCACTTCGATGTGACGGTCGGACGGACCGTCATTGTAGAGCGTGACCCGACGGCCCTCGCCATTGCCTTCCGAGATGACGATGCATTCGACCTCGGAGCGCAAGGTGCCCACCGATTTGACGAAGCTCGCCTTGTCGTCGGAGAACAAGGTCTGCGCCTTTTCCTCGGCGGCTCGCTTCGGTTCGGCTGTAGCCGACCACCAGTCGCCGGTGCCGGCGTCACGCAGGAAGATGTAGGAGCCGAGCCGGTCCTCGGTCGGATCCGGCTGCCAGCGGGTGACGGAGAGATCGCCCCAGCGGCTGTAGCCCGAGCCGGTCGCGCTGACCATCACCGAATAGCGGCCGTTCGACATGACGTTGGTCGACCGCAGCGACTGCAGCGGATTGAGCACGATGCGGGTGTCGGGGCTGTCGACTTCGGTCTCGTCCTTGGAGCGTTCGTCGGCCTCGGTCCTGACGGTCGCTGTCGGGATGTCGCGCGGCGCCCTCTCCTGCAGCAAGAGTTCGGCCGATTCGATGACCGGATCGCTGTGGAAGCGGTCGCGCATGCGACCTTCGAAGATGGCGTCGGCAACCGCCGCGATCGACATGCCCGAATGGTGGGCCATATAATTCTGGACGACGACATGGTCCGTGCCTTCCGGCACGCGCTGTGGCGTGAAGTCGACGGCATCGTAGTAGCCGTGGCGGCCGAGCGCCCCGATCTCCCGCAATCGGGCGAGATTCAGCACGGCTTCACGCGGATTGAACTGGGCCGCCAGTATGGTGGCGTAAGGCGCGATCACCGTGTTCTGGCCAAGACCGCGCTTCAGCCCGAGGCCTGGAACGCCGAAATTGGTATATTGATAGGTCAGTTCGCGGTCGCGGGCATTGTAGGCGGCCTCCGAAATGCCCCACGGCACGTTCTTCTGGCGGCCATACTGGATCTGGCGCTTGATGATCAGCTTGCTGGTCTGGTTGAGGATCGAGCCCTGCGGCTCCTTCATGACCAGCGGCGGCATCAGATATTCGAACATCGAGCCGGACCAGGACATCAGCGCGCCCTGGAAACCGATTTCGACGATCGGCCGGCCAAGCCTGAACCAGTGCTCGGTCGGCAGATCGCCCTTGGCGATGGCGAACAGGCTGGTCAGCCGTGCTTCGGAAGCCAGAAGGTCGTAGCAGCTTTCGTCGAGCTGGTGTTCCTCGACCCGGTAGCCGATCGACAGCAGCTTGCGCTCCGGCCGCATCAGGAAGGAGAAATCCATCTCGAAGGCATAGCGGCGGGTGCGCTCGCGTAAGGTGAGCAGCTTGGCACGCAGCGCCTCGACGGCATTGTCGTCGCTGTGCGCGTCATGGACGTGCGCTTCGCAGGTGGCTTCCAGCCTTGCCGCCCAGTCGACGATGACGTCGCTTTGGGGCGACACCGCCTCGGTATGGATGGCGGTGGCCAATTTGCGGATCTCGCCGGCCAGCACGGCCAGGTTGATGGTGCGGATCGACGCCATTTCGGGCTGCGCCTTGATGGTGTCGACAGCGCGCCGCATGCCGTCGAGACGGTCGGCGAGGCGCTGGCGCAGCGGGCGCAACTGACGGCGGTCGTCGGGCAGATCATCGAGGCTTTCGCTGAGGATGGTGACCGTGTCGAGAATGCCTTCGAAATCGCCCTGGAGGTGCACGGAGGGCGCCTCGGCCCATTCGGCGCAGGCCGCCGCCACCGCCACCAGATGGCCGGCGAGATTGCCGCTGTCGACAGCCGAGATGTAGAGCGGATAGAGCGGCTTCAGTGTCGTGGTGTCGTACCAGTTGAAGAGGTGACCGCGCTCACGCGGCATGCCCTCGATCGTGGCCATGGTGGCGTCGATGCGGGTGATGGCGTCGGACAGGCTGATCCATCCGAAGTCGCGGGCGGAAACGACGGACAGCAGGTAGACGCCGATATTGGTCGGCGAAGTACGAGGCGCCACCACCGGTGCCGGGCTTTCCTGGAAATTGTCGGGCGGCAGATGGTGATGCTCTGCCGTCACGAAGCTTTCGAAATAATGCCATGTGCGCCGCGCCACCGTGCGCAACGTATGGATATCGGCCTGCGATATGCGCAAGCGATCCTCGGTTTCAGCCGAACGGCTGATCCAGCTGGCGATGGCGGGCGAGCCAATCCAGAACAGCGCGAAGAAGAAGGCAACGAAGGCGCCGGTCGAATCGGCCAGCACCGGAATGGCAAGGCCGACGAAGCCGATGATCACGGCGCCATACATCATGCCGTAATAGGAACCGACATCGTTGTCGCCCGCCTTGTGCGCCTGCGAGGCGGTGCGCCATTCCAAAAGGTTCTGGCGGCTGACGAACAACCGATAGAGCGTGCGCACGATGGCATCGCCCATCATCCAGGCGTTGTGCGCCATCAGGACGATCTTCAGCGCCACCATGGCGGTGCCGAAGGCGACGTCGCGTGCCAGGGCCGAGAAATGGCCGCGTGGCGTCTGGTCGCCGCTCTTGGGCAGGATGGCGTTGACGATGTCGAATGTCGGCGCCATGAACAGGCTGAGGATCAGCAGGGCCTGCCATTGCGCGGCCTGCGTGAAGGGCAGCAGCGTCCAGCCGGCAATCGCCGCCATCACCCAGAAGATCGGCGTCAGCGAGCGGCGCAGATTGTCGATCATCTTCCAGCGCGACAGCGCCGGCACGCCGGAGCGCGGATCGAGCATGAAGCCGAGCAACTGCCAGTCGCCGCGTGCCCAGCGATGGTGGCGCGAGGCGTCGACCGAGTAGCGGGTCGGATAGTCCTCGACCAGTTCGACGTCGGTGACCAGCGCCGAGCGCGCCAGCGCGCCTTCCAGCAGATCGTGGCTGAGGATGGTGTTTTCCTCGATGCGGCCCTGCAGGGCGGCCTCGAAGGCGTCGACGTGATAGAGGCCCTTGCCGGTGAAGGACCCGTCGCCGAAAACGTCCTGATAGAGATCTGACACGGCAAAGACATAAGGGTCGAGGCCGCGATTGGCCGAGAACACCCGCTGGAAGAACGACGCATCATCGCCTGATGTCAGCGACGCGGTGATGCGCGGCTGCAGGATCGCGTAGCCGGCGGTGACGACGCGCTTGCTGGCATCGAAATGCGGCCGGTTGAGCGGGTGGCAGAGCTTGCCTACGAGGGTGGCGACCGCGTCACGGGTGGTGCGCGTGTCGGCATCGAGCGTCATCACGTGGACGACGTTCTCCGGCAGCGGCACGTCGAGCGGCAGGAACGTGGTGTCGCTGTCGCCGCGCAGCAGAAGGTCGAGTTCATGCAGCTTGCCGCGCTTGCGCTCCCAGCCCATCCACGACCCTTGCGCCGCATTGAAGAGCCGGCGCCGGTGCAGGATATAGAAGCGCGGCGCGCCTTCGGAGGGATAGCGTGCGTTGAGACGAGCGATCTCGGCACGCGCGAATTCGAGGATTTCGGTGTCGGCAGCATCGATCTCGGTCTTCGAGTCCGGCCAGTCCGACAGCAGCGCGAAATGGATTTCATCGGCCGTGTTGGCGAGATGATGCACCTCGATATTGCGGATGTTTTCCTCGACATCGTCGCGCGAGCCGATCAGCGACGGAACCACCACCAGCGTGCGCGCCTCGGGCGGCACGCCGTGCCGGTAATCGTAGCCGACGAGGCGCGTCGGTTTCAGGAACAGCGAAACGACCGTGTTGAAGAAGGCGAGCGCGCCCTCGCTGGCCGGCACGGCAAAAAGCGCCAGCATGAGGACGATCGAGGGCACCGACAGGCCGAGATTGGCAAGCGCGTTGCCTGAGAGGACGAGAAGCAGCGCCGTCAGCGCAAACACCGGTACGACGATGCCGAGCCAGCCGGTCTTGCGGAAGGCACGCTTGACTGTCTGGCTGATGGTGGGTCGATAGCCGATCGCCTTCTCCAGCTCGAGCCGGCGTGGGCCGACGAGAAAGAAGCCGACATCGGTGTGGGCGGACCCGGTTAAAACGACGTCGCCGTCGCCATCGCTGGCGGCGTGGCCGGCCAGCTCGATGGCCTTCTCGGCGACGCGATATTCCGAAAGGTTCGAGCGGCGCGCCAATTCCTCGATCGCGGTCCGGTACTGGTCGCGCGAGAAGAAGTCGAGCGCGGCGAAATCGGTACGCTCGCGCAGCACGGTGTCGATGCGGCTGACGCCTTCGAACCACACGGTCCAATCGACGTCGTTGATGAGGCGCAGGCCACGAATGATGTTGCCCGTCGTCACATTGCCGCTGGACAACGTGTGATGTTCGGAAATGATGATTTCCTCGGCATCGGAGCCGGTCTTTTCGAGCTCGCCTTCCAGCCATTCCAGAGCCTTGCCGGCATTCTGCGAGCCATCGCGCAGGCGATAGAGCAGCTGGGTGGCGAAGGTGGTGTCCTGTGCGTGTGCGCTGAAATTGGACAGGATCGACTGCCGGTCGGCGCTGTCGTCGGTGGCCAGGACCTTGTCTGCCACATCGTTGGCGATCTGACGCATCTGACGGGTTCGATTGACCCTGACCGCCAGCCGGCGCAGATTTTCGATCAGCACGAAGCGCAACAGCGAAGGCAGCGCCCAGAGTTCGCCGATCTTCAGCGGCTCGACCGACTGAAAACCCTGGACGATGGACTTGAACATCGTCGCCGAAACGGAACTGTCCGAATGTGCGACATAGGTCCAGGCCAGCGCCAGCGCGCGCGGCACGCTGCCGCCGTCAGGCAGTTTCAAGGTCGGCAGCTGGCGATAGAAGCGGCGCGGCAGGTCGCGCTTGACCTGGAAAATGGTCTCTTCGACCAGGTAATTGTTGTCGAGCAGCCATTGTGCCGCCGGCGTGATCGTCTCGCCCCTCGCCTGCGCCGCATTGGTCGACCGGTAGACTTCCAAAATCTTCTTGGCGCTGTCGCGGATACGGGCCTGAAAATCGAAGGGCGTCAGCCCGAACAGATCTGTGAGGTCGCCTTTCGCCAGGCTTTCACCGAGCAGCCGAAGGCGCTCTTCGGGCAGGTAATTGGAGCGGATCGGCTCTTCGGTGATGGCCGGGAAGCTCGCGCTTGTCTTCTCGATTTGGGCAGGATTCGTCTGAATATTCATTGAAAATTCCGTAAGCGGGCACTGAGCGGCGTCACCGCCACGGCAATGGCCCTAAAACCGGTTCAAATGCAATTGGTTGCATAAACCCCACTTGCCGAAAGTTTGTTTCCGCACCACGACAGGGCGTCGTCTCTCAGCAAAACTCAAAGACAAGCACCCCACTTCCCGCCAGCCAGATCGGCGGAGAGGATTCAGGCTTTTTCGTGATGCCGCCAGCAGCTTACGCTATATTTCGCCGGTACCGCGATCATGTTTGGAAACAAGCGTTAATCGTTGCCGGCGATGGCGCGGATCCGGATCACGTACAGCGTTGCCTCATGGGCGGGTTGGACAAGCAGGCCGGTGCTGACCGGCCCGGACAGCAGCGTGTCGAGCGGCCCGAGGCGAACCGGTTCAGCGGCGGGCACACTGATGTCGCCGTCCAAGCACAGGATGAGCGTTGTGCCGGCTTCAGTCCGGATTTCCACGGGGGCCGAAATCACCAGGCGTTCGACCGAATGCGTCATCCGGCTACGGCGGGTCATGACATTGAGATCGGTGATCGGTCCGCCGATCAGCGCGGCCGAGGTCTGCACGTCGGCCGGGAAAGAAAACAGGGCGGTCGTCCTGTTTATAGATCTCGGCGGGTAGCCGGCAATCTCGAGGACGATGCCCTCGCCTTCGAGCACGGCAAGGGTGCGATCGATGCCGGCGAATTGCGAGAACGGACCGCTCGATTCGACACGCGCCATCGACACGCGCCAGTCGAAATCGTTTAGCCCGGCACCGGGCGGCGAGACGGCGATTTCCGTCGTCACGCCGCCGCCGTTCTTCCACGGCATCGACCGGTATTCGGCTGCCCGCAGGATGCGCATGCCTAGCCCTCCGCTATGGCTACGGGCGTTCGAAACTCGAAAAGCCGATTCCGCGGCTTTTCGCCTGCCTGCGGCCGGACGTTTCTCACCCGAGAATGCCGGGCAGGTTGAGCTGGTGCTCCTTGGCGCATTCGACGGCGATTTCGTAGCCGGCATCGGCGTGGCGCATGACACCGGTCGCCGGGTCGTTCCACAACACCCGCTCCAGGCGCCTGGCGGCTTCGCGCGTGCCGTCGGCGACGATGACCATGCCGGCGTGCTGCGAGAAACCCATGCCGACGCCGCCGCCATGGTGCAGCGACACCCAGGTGGCGCCGGACGCCGTGTTGAGCAATGCGTTGAGCAGCGGCCAGTCGGATACCGCGTCCGATCCGTCCTTCATCGATTCCGTTTCGCGGTTCGGCGAGGCGACCGAGCCGGAATCGAGGTGATCGCGACCGATGACGACAGGCGCCTTCAACTCACCCTTGGCCACCATTTCATTGAAGGCGAGGCCGAGCCGATGCCGGTCGCCAAGGCCGACCCAGCAGATGCGCGCCGGCAGGCCCTGGAAGGCGATGCGCTCGCGTGCCATGTCGAGCCAGTTGTGCAGATGGGTGTTGCCGGGCGTCAGTTCGCGCACCTTGGCGTCGGTCTTGTAGATGTCTTCCGGATCGCCCGACAGAGCTGCCCAGCGGAAGGGGCCGATGCCGCGGCAGAACAGCGGACGGATATAGGCCGGCACGAAGCCGGGGAAGGCAAAGGCGTTCTCGAACCCCTCCTCCTTGGCCACCTGGCGGATGTTGTTGCCATAGTCGAGCGTTGGCACGCCGGCGTTCCAGAACGCCACCATCGCCTCGACATGTTCGCGCATGGAAGCGCGGGCCGCCTTCTCGACCGCCTTGGGGTCGCTGACGCGCTTCTCGCGCCACTCGGCCATCGTCCAGCCCTTCGGCAGATAGCCGTTGATGGGATCATGCGCCGAGGTCTGGTCGGTGACCATATCGGGGCGAATGCCACGCCTGAACATCTCCGGGACGATCTCGGCCGTATTGCCAAGCAGGCCGACCGACTTCGCCTCGCCGGCCTTGGTCCAGCGTTCGATCTTTTCCAGCGCCTCGTCGAGCGTCTCGGCGCGCTCGTCGACGTAGCGGGTGCGCAGGCGAAAATCGATCGAGTCCGGGTTACATTCGATGGCGAGACAGCAGGCGCCGGCCATGACGGCGGCGAGCGGCTGGGCGCCACCCATGCCGCCGAGACCGCCGGTCAGGATCCATTTTCCCTTGAGATTGCCGCCGTAGTGCTGGCGACCGGCCTCGACGAAGGTCTCGTAGGTGCCCTGCACGATGCCTTGCGTGCCGATGTAGATCCACGAGCCGGCCGTCATCTGGCCGTACATCATGAGGCCCTTCTTATCGAGCTCGTTGAACTTTTCCCAATTCGCCCAGTGCGGCACCAAATTGGAGTTGGCGATCAGCACACGCGGGGCGTCCGGATGGGTGCGGAAGACGCCGACCGGCTTGCCCGACTGGACCAGCAAAGTCTCGTCATCGGCCAGCGTCCTCAAGGAGGCGACGATGCGGTCGAAATCGTTCCAGGTGCGCGCCGCCCGGCCGATGCCGCCATAGACGACCAGTTCGTTGGGATTTTCAGCAACATCCGGGTCGAGATTGTTCATCAGCATGCGCAGCGGCGCTTCCGTCAGCCAGGAGCGCGCGCTGATTTCGGTGCCGCGCGGGCTGCGGACTTCGCGGATGTTGTGGCGAGGATTGTTCATGGCGTCACTCCATAAAGGACCTGATGTCAGACACGCGCCCAGGATGTCGCGGTCTCGAGGATTTTCCGCAGGGTGGCGCGGATCGGTGCTGCGAACTCGGCGTCATAGGGCACCGGCCAATTGTCCGGCGTGCCCTTGCCATCGGGCTCGCGCATATAGATGCGGTTGGAGAGTTCCATCTGCAGTGCGTGCACGCCTTGTTGCGGCTGGCCGAAATGGCGTGTGATCCAGCCGCCCTTGAAGCGGCCGTTGATGACAAAGGTTTCACCGGTTTCGGCCATGATCTGGCCGACCATCGCCTGCAGCGTCGGATCGGCGCTCCTGCCGTCATTGGTGCCGAGATTGAAAACCGGCAGCGTGCCTTCGAAC
>NZ_RZPB01000760.1:0-2862 GCF_003998535.1 Mesorhizobium sp. M7A.F.Ca.AU.002.02.1.1
TTGCCGGCCTCATCTTCGTGCAACTGCTGACCAACGTCATGGTGCTCGACGGTGTGCGCACGCCAATCCAGGGTTTCGTGCTCGGCATCCTGATCGTCGGTGCCGTCGGCATGGATGCGGCGCTGCGCAAGCGGGGCGTGGCGTGATGCGTTTTCTTTCGCTTGTCTCGCAGCATCGCGTCGTCATCATTCTCGGCCTGACGCTCGTCATTTCCGCGCTGTTGGTCCCCGGCTACCTCTCGGCATCGACGCTCGGCCTCGGTCTCGACCGGGCGGCGACGATCGGCCTGATCGCGGTCGGCCTGACGGTGCTTTTGATATCGGGCCAGATCGACCTCTCCGGTGGCGCCGTGTTTGCCCTGGCCGGCATCGTATCGGTCATCCTGCAGCGAGAGATCGGCATCCTGCCTGCCGCGATCGCCGGCATCCTGGTCGGTACCCTGGCAGGCGCCATCAACGGCATGCTGGTCGTCGGCCTGAAGGTGAATTCGCTCGTGCTGACGCTCGCGACGATGCTGATCTTCCGCTCACTCGCGCACTGGATCACCAACAGCCAGCCGGTGACCGGAACCGACATCATGCTCTCCCTGGCGCTGGCCAAGATCTATCTCGATGTCTTCACCCTCCGCAGCGTGCTGTTCATCGCCCTGATCGTGCTGCTGCATTTCTGGCTGACGCGCACCATACCTGGGCGCAACGTCTTTGCGGTGGGGTCCAACCCGGCGGCTGCCAAGGAAAGCGGTATCGCCTCGGACCGTATCGTCTTTCTCGGCTTTGTCTTTGCCGGCACGCTTGCCGGCCTGGCGGGGGTTCTCCAGAGCCTCGTCACCAACACCGGCTCGCCTGTCTTCGGCTCGGAACTGACGGTCGCCGTCATTGCCGCGGTCGTTGTCGGCGGGACTCGTCTCGAAGGCGGCAAGGGATCCGCGCTCGGCACGCTCGGCGGCGTGCTGACGATCGGCTCGCTGACCATCGCGATGGAGTTCCAGTCCGTTCCCGCATACGTCCAGCAGGTCGTGTCCGGGCTTATCCTGATCCTGCTCGTCGTGCTCGATCGGGCCGTTACCACCAAGGGGAGGGCTCCGGGCACGCGCCCGGCGCTCGTTCGCGACAATCCAATCACTCAAGGAGGAACCACATGATTGGGAGGAAACGCATGATTGGCAAGAAAAGCATGCTTCACGTCGCCGCCATGGCGGCTGTGCTGGCATCGACGGGCTGGGCCAGCGCCAAGACGGTCTGCTACGTGACGGCAGCGGATTCGCATGCCTACGCGACGCCGGCCAACAAGGCGCTTCAGGCGCGCGCTGCGGAACTCGGCATCGAGATCCTGAGCCTCAGCCAGGATTTTGATGTCCAGAAAGGCACCGAGCAGCTCAACACCTGCGTTGCGCGCAAGGTCGATGGCATCATCCTGTGGCCGCTCGACCCGCAGGCATACATACCGGGGCTGGCGCGCGCGCAGCAGGCGAACATTCCGGCGATCCTCATCAATTCGCCGATGAGCGACGATGCCAAGCCGTTCATCAAGTCGTTCACCGGGCCTGATGTCTATGAGGAAGGCAAGCTGGCGGCGGACTCGCTGAGCAAGGCGCTGGGCGGCAAGGGCTCCGTCGTCATCATCGCCGGCCAGGCCGGCAACGGCACCACGATCGGCCGCGTCAGCGGATTTACCGACCGTCTCAAGGAAACCAATGCCGAGATCAACGTGCTCGACACGGTCAACGCCGACTTCGACCAGCAAAAGGCGCTGGTGGTGAGCCGCGATCTGATCACACGCTTCGGCGACCAGATCAGCGGTGTCTACGCCAATGACGACACGATGGCCCGCGGCTTCATCGACGCATGGAAAGAGGCGAACCCCTCCAAGGCCGCACCGCCGATCGTCGGCATCAATGGCCAGAAGGATGCGTTCGAATCGATCCGCACCAATGAGATGTACTCGACCATCGTCCAGTCGCCCGTCGAGGATGGCCGCCTGGCGATCAACACGATGGCCGAGATCATCGAGGGCAAGGAGGTCAAGGACCGGCTGCCGATCCCGCTGACAGTCGTCACCAAGGACAACGTCAACGCGGTCGAACCAGCGTTCTGATGCAGGAAGGCCGGCCCGCTGCACTCGGGTCGGCCTCGCCGCCGATTTCTTGGGGAGAGAAATTCTAATAGCGGCAACGGAATTGGAATAAACTAACTCTACAGAGTTTGTGGAATAAGCAATCTGCACTGGCGATCTGGTTTCCACCCGGACAGGACCACGCCATGCCTACCTTTTTGCGCTCGCCGTCAACCAAAGCAGGCATCTCCGGCCGCCTCCGTCAGGCGACGGGAGACAGGCCATGAGCAAGCACATTCCAGACCGTATCAAGGTGCTCTGGTTTCTGCCGACGCATGGCGACAGCCGCTATCTCGGCACGGCCGAGGGCGGCAGATCGGTCGATCTGCCCTATCTGACGCAAGTGGCGAAGGCGGCCGACACGCTCGGCTACTATGGCGTGCTGTTGCCGACCGGCCGCTCGTGCGAGGATTCCTGGGTGATCGCATCGGCTCTTGTGCCGATGACCGAACGCTTGCGTTTCCTTGTCGCTGTGCGGCCCGGTTTGCAGTCGCCGACGCTGGCCGCGCGCATGACTGCGACGCTGGACCGCATCTCCAATGGCCGCCTGCTGATCAACGTCGTCACCGGCGGCGATCCGCTGGAGAACAAGGGCGACGGCATTTTCCTGTCGCATGCCGAACGCTATGAGGTGACGCAGGAGTTCCTGCGCATATACAAGCGGGTGCTGAGCGGCGAGACGGTCGAGCATGACGGCAAGCATTTCCACATCGAGGACGGAAGGCTGCTGTTTCCGCCGGTGCAGACGCC
>NZ_RZPB01000761.1:0-2859 GCF_003998535.1 Mesorhizobium sp. M7A.F.Ca.AU.002.02.1.1
GTTGCGGATGTTGGCGCGGCTGATGACGTCGAGCACTTCGGGCCAGACGGCGGCGTGGACGCGCTTGTAGTCCGCGATCGCCTCGGCTTTCACGCCGATACAAAGTCCCATTCTTTGCATGCTGGTTGCTCGCGGGGCTTCAGCCGAGAAGGTCGGCGGCGACTTCGAGCGTGTTGCGGAACGACGTCTCGAGATGATGTTCCATGGCCCGTGCCGCACCCTCGGCGTCGTGGCGCTTCAGCGCGTCGAAAATGGCCTCGTGCTGCTCGATCGTCTGTTCGCCATAACCCGGTCTTGGGATAGCGAGATAGCGCCCGCGATCCATCTGTGCCTTCGAGATGTCGACGGCTCTCCAGATCATCGGCAGGCCGCAGATCTCGGCTATGGTGCGGTGGAAGACATCGTCGAGTTGTATCGCGGTGGCATATCTGCCGCGGGATATGGCAAGCCGGTGCGCCGCCATGTTGTCTTCCAGCAATTCGCTGGCTGCCGCTGTGAACTTGGCGGCCGCGCGTCGGGCGCTTTCCATCTCCAGTGCCCGCCGGATGACATAGGCTTCTTCCAGGTCGGCCCGGCTGATCGGAGCAACATAGGTGCCGGTCTGCGCCAGGATCTTGACCAGGCCCTCGTCGCTGATGCGCTTGACCGCTTCGCGAACGGGGGTGCGAGACACCCCCAGGGCCTCCGCGATGGCGACCTCGTTGATGACCTCTCCCGGCTTCAACTGCCCGACGACGATCAGGTTGCGGATCTTGTGGTAGATCTGATCGCGGAGCGGAAGAGCCCGATTGAGCGTCGAAGGATCCAGGTCCATTGCAAATCCGTGTCTTCGTTCACCAGAAATGGCCAGATAATACTAGAATGTCAATTGGAACGCATCCAATACAAGCGTGGGGGTCGGTGACGCACGACGTCATGACGACCCGCCGGAATCCAGCTTGCCAGAACTGTTATATTAGTGCAATAGTGAGGATGAACGATGGAAAATTCAGTCCGGGACTGAGGCTTGGATCTTCAACAGCGCAGGCCATTCAAGCTTGTTCGAAGAAGCCCGAACTGCGTTTGCAGCGCTATTATACTAACATATCGAAGGCCGATGTAGCGCACCGGCCGGCCGCCAGGAGGAACCTAGCCAGATATGACCGTCGCCGCCGATTGCGCCTTGGATATGCGAGGCATCAGCAAGAACTTTCCAGGCGTGAAGGCTCTGTCCAACGTCAATTTTGCCGTGAAATTCGGCACCGTTCATGCGGTCGTGGGTGAGAACGGCGCCGGCAAATCGACGCTCATGAAGATCCTCAACGGATCCTACGCGCCCACCAGCGGCACGATCAAAGTCGGTGACGCCGAGGTGCGCATGCGCCGGCCCGCCGACGCCCAGGCGCTCGGCATCCGCATGGTGCACCAGGAAATCAATCTGGTCCCCCACCTGACCGTCGCCGAGAACGTCTATCTCGGCCGCATGCCCGGCAAATGGACCTTTCTGCGCAAGCGCGAGATGGTCAGGGCGGCGGCTGCCGTCCTCGACGAGCTCGGAGCGGCCATTAATCCGCGTGAACGGCTCGGCAACCTTTCTATCAGCCAGCAGCAGCTCGTCGAGATCGCCAAGGCCTATGCGGCGCAGCCGAGGATCATCGTGCTGGACGAGCCGACATCCAGCCTCAGCGAGCATGAGACGGCGGCGCTGTTCCGGATCCTGCGCAAGATGCGCGATGACGGCATCGCCATCGTCTACATCAGCCATCGGCTGAAGGAGGTGCTCGAAATCGCCGATGAGGTGACGGTGCTGCGCGATGGCTCAATGATCGAGACGCGTCCGATCAAGGGCATAAAGGCTGCCGATATGATCAGGCTGATGGTCGGTCGCGAAGTTAGCAATGTCTTCCCGAAAAGTCCGGCCGCGATCGGCAAGTCCGTGTTGCGCGTGGAGCATATCAGCGACGGACAGCGCTTCCGCGATGTCAGCTTCGAAGTGCGCGCCGGCGAGATACTGGGCTTGACCGGCTTGGTGGGCGCTGGCCGCACCGAGGTTGCCCGCGCAATCTTCGGCCTGTCGCGGCTTGTCGAGGGCACGGTCAGCGTCAACGGACGCGAGGTCTCGATCAACTCGCCATCCCAGGCGGTCAGGGCAGGCATTGCCTATGTTCCGGAAGATCGCAAGGGCGATGGCGTCGTGCCTGGAATGTCGGTCCGGGAAAACATCAGCCTGCCCATCCTGCGCCGCCTGACCCGTTTCGGACGCATCAGCCGCAGCGCCGATCGCGCGCTTGCCCGGGATTCGGTCAAGCAGTTTTCGATTTCACCGCCCGACGGCGAACGGCGCATCAGCCTTCTGTCGGGCGGCAACCAGCAGAAGGCGGTCATCGCCAAATGGCTTGCCGCCAAACCTTCGGCCTTGATCCTCGACGAGCCGACGCGGGGCGTCGACGTCGGCGCCAAGGCCGAGATCCACCACATCATCGGCCAACTCGTCGCCGGCGGCATGGCGGTCGTGATGATCTCGTCGGAACTGCCCGAAATCCTCGGAGTCTGCGACCGCGTGGTGGTGATGCGCGATGGCTATGCCTCCGAGCCTCTCTTGCGCAGCGAATTGAGCGAGGAGCGCATCATGGCGCTGGCCACCGGGGAGGAGATGGCTTGAGCGAAGCGGCCATGGAGATCGGTGGCGTGAACCGCAACGACCGCTTTACGCGTGGCAGCAGGCTTGTCGATGTCCTGTCGAAGGCGGGGCTCGCCTTCGCCATCGTCGCCGTGATGCTCTACGGCTCCCTCGTCAGCCCCGCCTTCTTCACGTCAGGCAATTTGCTCAACGTCCTGACCTCGATGTCTATCGTTGGCATCGTCGTCGTCGGCATGACC
>NZ_RZPB01000762.1:0-2852 GCF_003998535.1 Mesorhizobium sp. M7A.F.Ca.AU.002.02.1.1
TCATATTCCCTAAACCCGGACGCCTTTATCAGCGCCGAGGTTTCAAACTCGAACGTGTTGGGCCGGGCTTCGTCAACGAAATTCAGCGACAAGACAGGACACTCCGAACGACACAAATGCGGTTGTCGAGGCGGTAGCTTACCGGAACCGTTCTTCCGGCCTATCTATCAGTTTGGTTGATCCCTTTCACGACATGGAAAGCCGGCGAGCATCGTTGTCGGGCTATTTCCGCGGTGCCCTGCAAGCCCTGATGCCCGCAAAGATCCGATAATACCGCTGAATGTCGTGATGCCGCGATCTGATCGACGACCGTGCCGCGTTCCAACGTAGGCTGGATTGCGACTCCCAGGACCACCCATAAGGAGCGTTTCCTGGCGTTAATAAACCTTGTAATATTTTGTGATCGCCGCCATTCGAGTTCTCCACAGTCGCGTCCCATTGACCATCTGCGGTTGCTAGAATCCCCCAGGGGAATGCCTTAAGCAGCCGTGAGCAAGAAGCAAGTCTTCTGCTCTGACGAACGCACAGCTTTAAGCACGGGCGCAAAAATGCCGCTGTTTTTTTTCGATATCCGGGACGGCAAATCCCATTCTCCCGATACAGAGGGCACCCACTACGTTGGTGCGCTCGAGGCCCGGGTAGACGCGGTTAAAATGCTGGTCGCCATGGCACAGGACGAAGTTCAGGGCGGGTTACAAAGCAACCTTTCGGTGACTGTTTCTGACGAAAGTCGTCGGCCCGTTATGGAAGCAAATATCGATTGCAGCATAAAAGTCTTTTGACAAATTCCCGATAGCCCTGGACCTAGTTGGCTCCGTCGGGATGCAGCAAGCTTTGTGCAGCTGTCCTGGCCGCACTTGACTTACGGCAGCGGCTTCTGATCACTTTGATACCCCGAGACCACGTAAGCGGAGAAGGCCGCACGATGCTGCTGCACCTCCTCGATACAGCCACGCAAGCTTCGAATGCACATTGCCGGCAGCCCTTCTACTCGTTCGCAAGCGACCGCCGCGGTACTGTCGCACGCTCGATCGCGACGACCGTCCCTTATTCGACTTCGCTGCCGATATTGCACAGGACGGGGGCCTGGCACATCGCCAGGAACCTTTGCCACCGCGAAGCCAATTCGGCGGAACTGGATTACAGGACGTTGACGGTGGCGTGGCCCGGCGCCGGAACGCTTCGTTCCAAGGCGGCTACGCCGCGCCGAGCACGGGCTCTCGTGGCGCAAACAACTGCAAGTGCGATGAAGAAGAGGATGCCTGGATCAGCGCTGCCACCCGACACCGACATTGCAATTATGCTTGCAAGGGCAGCATTCCTGACGCTCGTCACGATTGCATCTGTCTCTGCATCCACCCGTTCCCGAACCGCGCCCAGGCCTCTGGTCACGACATAGAGCAGGGCCACTATCATCAGCGATCCAAACAGACCCAACTGCGACAGGACAGCGATCGGCCAACTCGATGCCCTTGAACTGCCGAAACCAACGCCCAGTCCGCTCGTATCGAGAAACGACTGCAGGCTCTTTACATTCCAATAAGTGCGCTCATGGCCTGACCCGGAATCCGCTTTGTTAATGATGGTGCTGTTGATCAGTCTGACGAACGGGTCCAACGCCTCGGCTTTGTAAAGACTAATGCCCAGTACGGCGGTCCCGCCCACCACCATGAGAGCTATTATCAGTATCTCTTCGCGCGCAACTTTTCCCCTGATGACCGACTGTAGCATGGACAACGCAACGGGGATGCATAGCAGTGTCAGCCCGACGTAAGCCGTCGATGAAGTCGACAGAATGGACAAGAAGAGCAGGATTCCGGCCAGCCATTTCGCAAGCGGTGATTTGGTCTTTCTCCAGTAGCTGTAGCAGAATGCCAGGCAGGCGAGAGAAACGCTGGCGAACGAAGAGGCCTCCGAAAAAGGCCCGGTGATCCGCACAAAGCCTGCCTCGACCGCGTTCGATATAATCGCGTAGTTGGCGGTTCTGATCGGGGCCAGAAAGTCTCCCGCCCCCGCGGTCTTGCCAATGAAATCGATCAGCCCCATTCCCGCGTGCAGGCCGCACCACAAAAAGAAGCCGCGCCTGATTTGATCGATCCGGTTGGAGTGCAGCAGCAGGGCGCAAAGTGCTATCGCGGCGAGGCCACCAAGAATAAAGTAGCCCGTCTGCGAAATGTTGGCTGAAACGGGCGCCAATGAATCTTCTACGACTGTTCCACGGTTCTTGGACTGCACGAATACGGTCGTCTGTCCCGCAAAGAACCTCGGAAACAGCCATGATCCGATGATTGCGTAAAGCATAAGGCTTGTAAGGACCCAGATCGACCCGATGCTTCCGAACACGAATCCAAGATCAAACCAGATACGCCGTCTCGCGGCGACGGCCGTGACGAGCAGGCCCGCGAATAAGGTGTAGATCAAGGGGGATGAGCCACCCAGAAAGCTCAGGGTCATCACGGCCGTCGCACCGAAAGCCTGGGAAGCGATCAAGCCAATGATCAGCATTCCCCTTGAATAGTACGCAACAAGCAAAATAGCCGCGCATACTAGCAGTCCCGGCAAAGACACCTGCATGCCGATCGAGTTCCCGGTGAGCGGATACAGCAAGCTGTCCGATGGCCAATCTTTCGGCAGGTGAGTATCCCCCGCAAGAGAGTCAAAGGGGGTAGCCTTCACCCGCGAAGGGAGGTAGCGGACGCGCTCGTCTCCATCGCCCTTGCCCTTGATGGTGAAGGCAGTGGCCGGCGCAAAATGCGATCCTGGGCTGAATGGCCGCATCTATGTCGGCACTAAGAAATGCGCGTGACGGACCGAAGGCTGGCAACGGGCGGGTTGTCTAGAATCCACCATAA
>NZ_RZPB01000763.1:0-2849 GCF_003998535.1 Mesorhizobium sp. M7A.F.Ca.AU.002.02.1.1
CTGCTTGCGTGCCGCATAACGCGCGTCACGCTTGGCCTTGCGTTCGGCTTCGTCGGCCAGAAGACGGGCGATGCGCTCGTTCTCTTCGGATTCCCGAATCTTGGCCTCGGCCTGTGCAGCTTCCTCGGCGGCGATACGTGCCGCTTCGGCTGCTGCCTCGCGCTCGGCCTTCTCGACCGCTTCGCGTGCCAGCTTCTCCTGCTTCAGCCGGGCCTTTTCGGCCTCGCGGATTTCGCGGGCCGCAAGGATAGCCTTGCGTTCAGCCTGCCGCGCCAGCACTGCGGGATCATCCGCCGCCGGCTTTGCCTTGAAGCGCTCGAGGAGCGCCTTCTTTGCCTCGTTTGCGGCATTGCGCCGCTCGAAAACGTCTTTTTCCCTGTAGATAGCCAAGTCCACTTCCCTGAAGTCAATTCGCGACGCTTACATACGCGCGAAAACCGAGAGTTCAAGCGCCAAAACGGCATGGCAGCCATGAAATTGTCGGCTGTTGCACTCGGGAGACGCCTTTGGAGCAATTCCAGGAAAAGTGTGAAGCGGTTTTCCGTCCGGAATGGCGACGAAGAGATAGAGCCGAAACCGACATGCACTGTTCACCGTCCGCCCCACTGGCGGCGCGGCTGAGGCGTCGCTACGTCTAACCCGAAAACCCAACACCAGGATGACATCAAATGGAACTCGGTCTCTACACATTCGCCGACGTCAGCCCGCAGCCGGGCCCCGGTGCCATCGGCCCGCATGAGCGGCTGCGCAACCTGATCGAGGAGATCGAGCTGGCCGACCAGGTCGGCCTCGACGTCTTCGGCCTCGGCGAGCATCACCGGCCCGACTATGCCGCCTCCGCACCGGTCGTGGCCCTGGCCGCGGCGGCCGAGCGTTCGAAGCGCATCAAGCTGACCAGCGCGGTCACCGTTCTGTCTTCCGATGACCCGGTGCGCGTTTTCCAGCAATTTGCCACGCTCGATCTTCTGTCGGGCGGCCGCGCCGAGATCATGGCCGGGCGCGGCTCGTTCATCGAATCCTTCCCGCTGTTCGGTTTCAACCTCGAGGATTATGACGAGCTGTTCGCCGAAAAACTCGATCTGCTGCTTGCCATCCGCGACAGCGTGAAGGTCACCTGGTCGGGCAATCTGCGTGCGCCGATCAACGATCGCGGCGTTTATCCCCGGCCCTTCCAGGACAGGCTACCGGTCTGGATCGCCATTGGCGGCACGCCGCAGTCTGCCGCCCGCGCTGGCGCGCTCGGCCTGCCGCTGGCGCTCGCCATCATTGGCGGCGAGCCGGCGCGTTTCGCGCCGCTGTTCGATCTCTACCGCGAAGCCGCCAAGCGCGCCGGCAGTGATCCGGCGGGCCTTGCCACCAGCATCAACGTGCACGGCTTCATCGCCGAGACGACCGAGCAGGCGGCGGACGATTTCTACGGCCCGCAGGCGGAAGTGATGAATCGCATCGGCCGCGAGCGCGGCTGGGGTCCGACCTCGCGGGCGCATTTCGACCAGTCGCGCGGCCCCACAGGCGCCCTGTTCGTCGGCAGTCCCGAGCAAGCGGCTGAAAAGATCGTCGCCCAGCACAAGATCCTCGGCAATGACCGCTTCCTGCTGCAGATGGCGATCGGCACCATGCCGCACGCCAAGATCATGAAGGCGATCGAACTCTACGGCACCAGGGTGGCGCCGATCGTGCGCAAGGAAACAGCCAAGCCCGCCACAGCCGTCACGTCGCCGGCAGCCTGACCCGGAGCCGGCGCGAGCGGCCTCAATCCCGAAGCCGGCTCATGGAACCCTCGCCCGTAACTCTGCGTTTCATGGAGGCGATTGCCGTGCGAAGGGGCGCCGGCTTGAGGGGTGACCATGAAAACCGAACCCACAGCCTGGGGACAGGACGTTTCCGATGAACCGGATTCGCGCGTCGCGGCTCGCGCCGACACGCGTCTGATGCGCTCGTTGCTGATCGGCATCTTTCTCTTCATGGCCATCTACGCGCTCTATTTCGCCCGCGCCTTTTTCATGCCAGTGCTTCTGGCTTTCCTGCTGGCGCTGACGCTGACGCCGATCGTCCGGCTGCTGCGCAAGCACGGTATCCCGGAAGTGATCTCGGCAACCCTTCTGGTGCTGTTGTCCCTTTGTGTGTTCGCCACCGCCGGCTATCTGCTCAGTGGCCCGATCATCGATCTTATCAACAACACCTCGTCGATCGGCCAGAAGCTCACCGAACGGTTGGCGCAATTGCGACAGCCGCTCGAGAAGATCATGCAGATTTCGCATCAGATCGAACAACTGACCGAGACCTCGCAGGAGTCCGGTATTCAGAAGGTGGCGGTGGCGCAGTCCGGCATCCTGTCGGCGGCCGCCAGCAACATCCTGTCGGCGGGAACAGGCCTCACCATTATCTTCGTGCTGTCGCTGTTCCTGCTCGCCTCCGGCACGATGTTTTATGAAAAGATCATCCAGTCCTTCGCCAGCCTCAGCGAAAAGAAGCGGGCGCTGCGCGTCGTCTATGACGTCGAACGCGAAATCTCGCACTATCTGCTCACCGTCACCATCATCAATGCCGGCCTCGGCACGGTCATCGCTCTCGGTCTTTGGGCGCTCGGCGTGCCCAATCCGCTGGTCTGGGGCGTTGCTGCCGCCCTGCTCAATTTCCTGCCCTATGTCGGAGCACTGATCACCATCGTGCTTGTCACGGTCATGGCGTTGATCAGCTTCGATACCATCTTCTACGCGCTTCTGGCGCCGGCCTTCGTGATCTTGTGCGACATCGTCGAAGGCCAGTTCGTGACGCCGATGGTGGTCGGCAGGCGCCTCGAGATCAACGCCGTGGCGATCTTTATCGCCATCGCCTTCTGGTCATGG
>NZ_RZPB01000764.1:0-2843 GCF_003998535.1 Mesorhizobium sp. M7A.F.Ca.AU.002.02.1.1
GTTCGATCGCGGACGAGGCGCGACGTGCGCGCCAGTCGGTCGCGCTGTTCGATGGTTCGACGCTCGGCAAGATCGAGGTGATCGGGCCGCAGGCGGCGGCGTTCGTCGATTTCCTCTACTACAACACCATGTCAACATTGAAACCGGGCCGCTGCCGTTATGGCTTCATGCTGTCTGAGAACGGCGTGGTCTTCGACGACGGCGTGCTGGTGCGGCTGGACGAGCATCGCTTCGTCGTGTCGTGCTCGTCCTCGCATGTCGCCGCCGTCCATGCGCGGCTGGAGGAATGGCGCCAGGACCGTTTTGGCCGCGGCGCCGTCTACATCCACAACGCCACACCGGACATGGCGACACTGACCGTTTCGGGGCCAAATGCCCGCAAGCTGCTGGAAAAGCTGCATCTTGGCCTCTCGCTCGACGATGCCGACCTGCCGCATATGGCGATCGGTCATGGCACTTATGCCGGCGACGAAGTCCGCATCGCCCGCGTCAGTTTCACCGGCGACAGGAGCTACGAGATTTCGATCCGGGCCGACCACGCCGAGCCGCTATGGGCGCATCTGCGCGAGGCCGGCCAGGCGCTCGACGCCATCGTCATCGGCCTGGAGGCGCTGATGATCCTGCGTGCCGAAAAGGGTTTTATCGTCATCGGCAAGGACACCGACGGCACCACATTGCCGCATGATCTCGGCGTCCACGGTCCGCGGGCCAAACGCAAGACCGAGTTCGTCGGCCGCCGCTCATTGTTCACCGAGGAGGCGTCGCGTGACAATCGCATGCAGCTTGTCGGGCTGGCAGTGCCGCAAGGCGAAGCACCGCTGCCGACCGGCGCGCATGGCATCAAACGGATCGACGGCAGATTGCGCAGCCAGGGCTTTGTCACCTCGAGCTACCAGAGCCCGACGCTTGGCCGCCCGGTTGCGCTTGGGCTGATAGAGCGCGGCGCGACGCGGCACGGCGAGACGATTGACATCCAGTATCTCGGCAAGATCAGCAAGGCGACAATTACCGCCCCTTGCGCCTTCGACCCGGCAGGAGACCGGCTGCATGCGTGATCTCGCGGAAAAATGGTCCGTTGCACCGGACTGGCAATCGGCGGTGATCAAGGTGCCCGGCCTTGTGGTGCGCGCGGTCTGCGGCCTCAACCAGTTGCTGGTCAGCGGCGACCTCGACGCGTGGGCGCGGGCTTCGAGCGCCGACGGGAACGGAGTCGGAGCCTTTGGCACCGCACAAGGTGACCGCTATGCGGCGCGACTGGCGCGCGACCGGCTGCTGATCGTCTCGAACAGCCCGCTTGCCATCGCCTCGGGCTGGCACACAGACGGGTTCGCGGTGACGGCGATCAGCGCCGGGTTGCAAATGTTCGAGGCCGAGGGCACGGCGCTCGACGCTTTCATCGCGCGTGGAACGACGCTCGATCCCAGCCAAGCGAGCGCCAGTGCAGCGCTGTCCTTCGCCGACATCAGCGCCGTCGTCTATCGCCATGACGCCAAGCTGCGCATCCATGTCGATCGCGGTCTTGCCGCCTATCTCTGGACATGGATGGAAATTGCCGCCGGCAACATCGCCGCAGGATCAGCGAAGTAGCCGGTTACGGCTGGTCAGAGTGTGAACGACCAGAACAGGCAGGCCAGCGTCGCAGCGGCAAAGACGACGAAGAACAGGCTGCGCAGCAGCACGTTGCGGCGCAACTCGTTCATGACAAAGTGACAACCGACGATCGCCGCGGCAAACAGGAACCGCCAGTTCAGCAATGTCCACACGGCGCTGCCCTGCCCGAACGCCCATCTGGCGACCATACAGCCGACGATGGTCGCAAACAGTGCGATCACGGTCCAGAAAAGGGCATCGGCGGCATGGGTCAGGACGATACCGGCCGCCCTTATCGGCAGGATCATCATCAGCATCGCGCTGAAGAAATAGACGGCGGCAATCGGGATGAACACGCCGGCGTCGGCAATGCCGTCAAGGCGCCTGACGCCGATCGCGCCATAGGGATAGCCGTGCCTGGCGACAGCCAGGCTCAACGCCATGAGCAAGGCGGTCAGCACGGCGACCAATGCGAAGGATGTGAGGGCTTTGCTCATGACGTTCCTGTCCCAGACGAATCAGACAGGAACGGTTTTAGCGGTCGGTCGTAAATTGCGCGTAAGCGGGGGCGCTGCCCTCACGGATTTCGTTCAGTTCAATCTGGCTGACGACAGGCTATTCAGCGGCGATCCGGCCTGCCGAACGATTGGCCAGCACAAAGCCGACCTCGTCGACCGCCTGCGCCGCACGCTTAAGGATCGCCTCGGAGCGCAGCACGCCGTCGGTGAAATCCTTGTCGGTGGCGTAGACGGCGGTGGGCAGCGCAAAGGCCTCGAAGAAGCCGAACAGCGGCCGCAGCTGATGCTCGACGATCAAGGCATGGCGCTCGCCACCGCCGGTCGCCGTCAGCACGATGGGCTTTCCCCGCAATGCCGCCGGATCGATCAGGTCGAAGAAATGCTTGAACAGGCCGGTATAGCTGCCCTTGTAGGTCGGCGAGCCCACGACAAGCACGTCGGCGGCGAGGATTTGTTCCAGGATCGCGTGCGCCTGGCCGTCGAGATCGCGGGCCCATTTCGCCGTTCCCAGCGACGGCCCGAGATCCTCGATATCATAGGTGCTCGCCGATAGGCCGTGGCTGGCGGCGATGTCCCTGGCGACCAGATCGACGAAGGCGCGCGTCTTTGACGGCCTGGTGATGTTGCCGGAAAAGCCGACGACTGTTGGGTTTGACATGGCAGTGGGCCTCTTGGATGGTCGAAGGTTTGACGTGGCGGGCCGCCCGCCCGCCGGGGGAAAATCACCTCCAGGCG
>NZ_RZPB01000765.1:0-2822 GCF_003998535.1 Mesorhizobium sp. M7A.F.Ca.AU.002.02.1.1
GAAGTAAGTCTATGCTGCCTGGCCTGCCACCCAGCCAGACGACCATGCCCACTGGAAATTATAACCGCCCAGCCAACCCGTGACATCGACGACTTCGCCGATGAAAAACAGGCCCGGCACGGATTTCGCCTGCATCGTCTTCTGGTCCAGCCCGTTGGTGTCGACCCCGCCCAGTGTCACTTCGGCGGTGCGGTAGCCCTCAGAACCGGCAGGCTTGATGCGCCAGTCATTGACTGCGGCAGCTATGGTTTTGATCTGGGCGTCCGCAAGATCGGCGAGGTTGCCGTCGATGCCGGTTCGTTCGGCGATCGACTGCGCCAGCCGCTTCGGCAGGTGATTTGCCAGCACGGTCTGCACCGCCTGCCGCCCATTACCGCGCTTGGCACTACGAATGAGGTCCGCCACATCAACTCCCGGCAGCATGGCGATGCGGATTTCGTCGCCCTCGCGCCAATAGGACGAGATCTGCAGGATGGACGGTCCGCTGACGCCGCGATGCGTGAACAGCATCGCTTCGGAGAACCGCGTCTTGCCGCAGGAGACTTCCGCGTCGACGGCGTTGCCGGCCAGCGGCGCCAGCCGTTCGAGCGTGTTTGCGTCGAAGGTCAGCGGCACCAGCGCCGGCCGCGTTTCGACGATGGCAAGCCCAAACTGTCCGGCAAGCTCGTAGCCGAAACCGGTCGCCCCCATCTTGGGGATCGACTTGCCGCCGCAGGCCACGACCAGAGACTGGCACCTAATCGTGCCCGTGGAGAGAGTGAGCACAAACCCCTCCACGGTTTTGCGGACATCCTCAACGCTGGTCGACAGCACCAGTTCGGCGCCCTTGTCCTGCATTTCCGAGACCAGCATGTCGATGATCTGGCGTGCGGAGCCGTCGCAGAACAACTGCCCAAGCGTCTTTTCGTGATAGGCGATGCGGTGGCGTTCGACGAGGGCGATGAAATCGCGTTGCGTATAGCGGCTGAGCGCCGAAATGCAGAAATGCGGATTGCCCGACAGAAAATTCTTCGGGCTGGCATGGATGTTGGTGAAATTGCACCGGCCCCCGCCGGAGATGCGGATCTTCTCGCCAGGCGCCGCCGCATGATCGAGGATC
Source organism: Mesorhizobium sp. M7A.F.Ca.AU.002.02.1.1 (assembly GCF_003998535.1). NCBI lineage: Bacteria > Pseudomonadati > Pseudomonadota > Alphaproteobacteria > Hyphomicrobiales > Phyllobacteriaceae > Mesorhizobium > Mesorhizobium sp. M7A.F.Ca.AU.002.02.1.1. The sequence continues at coordinate 1,100 of NZ_RZPB01000765.1, forward strand.
AGTACAGAACGGCCGCGCTTGGCCGCCTCCACGGCGCACATCATTCCGGCGGCACCCGCGCCGATGATCACGACATCATAGGATTGCATCAGGCTGTTCGTTCCCGCTCGGCCCACTCATCCGGCGCAGCGCATTTGTGCTGCCTGATACCGCGAACGGGGCGGACAGCCAACAGGCAAGAACAGCCAGGCAAAGGCTCAGATCAGCGTCTCTGCGAACAACGTCGTCAAGCGCTTCCAGTGGCGTTCGGCGCCCGCGGCATTGAAAACGCTGTGATCGGGCACGCACCAGCCATGCGCCATGCCGGCATAGTTCTCGATGACATGATCTACTTCCGCAACCCTGAGCGCCTCGGCCAGCCGCGCCGACTGTTCCGGCGGGAAACTCCTGTCGACGCCGGATGTGCCGACATAGACGCGCGCCTTGGTCGAGGCTGCCTTGCGATGCGGGCTGTCGGCGGCGTCGCTGGCGAGATTGCCGCCATGGAAGCTTGCGGCCGCTTTTATCCGTTCGGGATAGGTTGCAGCCGCATTCAATGATCGACCGCCGCCCATGCAATAGCCGATGGTGCCGATCGGCCCGGTAATGCCTTCTGCCGCAAGCGCATCGAGGAACGCACCGCTGTCGCTGATGGTCATGTCCTGCGTCGTGCCGGTGACCAGCGCCATCAGCGGGATTTTGGTCTTTTCCTCGGCGAAGGCGGTCTTGGCGTCGAACGGCCCGTAGGGTGCATTGCGGTAGAACAGGTCGGGCACCAGCACCGCATAGCCTTCATTCGCCAGTCGCTCGGCCATACTGTCGAGCGCCGGCCGCGGACCAAAGGCGTCCTGATAGAGAATGACGCCGGCCTTGGCAGGAGATGCGTTTGCCGAGCGGAAAAGCCCGGCATTGGCAACACCATCCCTGGTCTTGATCTGAAGGTCGTGTTTCGTCATCGCTCGCTCCGTTCGACAGATGCGCGATACATATCCGCGCAAGCCTATACGGCAAGGCGCTCCCTGAGCATGGCAGTCAAAATTTCGTGCGGGATTGCGTGACGCTATTGCTAGCCTTCTCGCACCGTCCGCGCACCGACATGCAGCGCGCGGCCGGCACCGAGCCCCATAATGGCTACGCCAAGCCCGAGCGCGACGAACAGGAACGCCGTTCCCGAAAAACTGCCGGTCCAGTCGCGGATCAGGCCCACCAGCAGCGGGCCGAATGCCGCCAACACATAGCCGACGCCTTGCGCCATGCCTGAAAGATGCGCGGCGACATGCGAATCCGGCGAACGCAGCACGATCAGGCTCATGGCAGCCGCGATCAGGCCGCCCTGCCCGATGCCTTGCAGGATCGCCCAGAACAGCACGGTCGAGGTCGGTGCGAACAGAATGCCGAGCAGCGCGATCACCGCCGTGGCAACGAGCGCCACATTGATGCCGCGCTGGTCTTTCAGCCGCATCGCGAAGGATGGCACGGCGAGGCAGGTGATGACTTGCGCCATGACAGACACCGAAACCATGGCGCCGGCGGTGGCCGCATCGAAGCCACGCTCGCGCAAGATCGGCGCCAGCCAACCGAAGATGCAATAGGCAAGTGCCGACTGCAGGCCCATGAACAGCGTCACCTGCCAGGCCAGGCGATCGCGCCAGAGACCAACGACGCGAAAGCCCCGATGACTGACCTGCCGACGGCTGCCCAGCGCCTGCGGAATCCAGATCAAAAGCACGACCAGTGTAGGCAC
>NZ_RZPB01000766.1:0-2821 GCF_003998535.1 Mesorhizobium sp. M7A.F.Ca.AU.002.02.1.1
GCCATCTGCATGCGCGCATCGAAGGTCCGCAGCGTCATCATGTGGCGCAGGCCGGTGAGAAGTTCGTCGCTGGACAGCAGGCTGGCCCACGGGCCGACGGCCTCGCCAGTGCGGTTCAGCACGCGGATGATCGAGAAGGCATGATCGCGGATGGTGCGCGGATCGACATCGATCTCCGGGCGCGGCACAGAGCCGGCCTTGGGGATCGGCACATTGGAAAAGTCAGGCGTTCCGCCCGGCCGCACTTCCGGCTCCGGAACGTGGAAACGCAACATCCCAGCATCGGCCATGACCTTTGTCCTCCAATGTTGCCCGGAACAGATATTTGCATATCTGCGCCGCCAGTGCGAATTCGTCGGGTAGCCTGCGGACGTCGGTCCCGGCCACGCCGGCCGATCCAGCCTCCCGCACCCAAGATGAAGATATGTCCGCGAAATTTCTTGTCGATGTTGGGCGGTGGCGCGCAATTAGAGGGAAGGTTGGGCGAGGTTTGCCGGCAGATAAGGTGATTGGTCGACGAACTCGCGCCTTTCCTCTCCCCCGTCGATCGGGGGAGAGGAAGGGAGCCAAGGCTGGCCAACTCGCGCCCTTCCTCTCCCCCGTCGATCGGGGGAGAGGTGTCGAGCGAAGCTCGACGGAGTGGGGGTCGACCGTTCGCCCAAGCTGGATGCCGCCCCCACATCATGCTAACCAACCCGCCATGGCACAGAAGAAAGCATATGAGGTCGATGGCTGGCTCGCGAAGCCGGACCAGCGGATCTCCATCGTCCTGCTTTACGGCCCCGATCGCGGCCTCGTCTCCGAGCGAGCAAAGGCCTTTGCCGGCAAGACCGGCCTGCCGCTCGACGATCCCTTCTCGGTGGTCAGGCTGGAGGGGTCGGAGGTCGACCGAGACGAGGGCCGGCTGCTCGACGAGGCCCGCACCGTGCCGATGTTTTCCGACCGGCGCCTGCTGTGGGTGCGCAATGCCAGCGGCCAGAAGGCATTGGCCGACGACGTCAAGGCGCTGACGGCCGAGCCCGCGCGCGATGCGATCATTCTCATCGAGGCCGGCGACCTCAAGAAAGGTGTCGGCCTGCGCGCCATCGTCGAGGCGGCCGACAACGCCATGGCCCTGCCTTGCTATGCCGATGAAGCCCGCGACATCGACACCGTCATCGACGGCGAACTGGGCAGGGCCGGCATGTCGATGACCATGGAAGCGAGACAGGCGCTGCGCCGCAATCTCGGCGGCGACCGGCTGGCCTCGCGCGGTGAGATCGAGAAGCTTGTGCTCTACGCCCATGGCCAGACCGAGATCGGCCTGGAGGAGGTCAAAGCGATGTCAGGTGATGTCTCCGGCGCGTCTTTCGACGACGCGGTCGACGCGCTTCTCGAAGGCAAGATCGGCGACTTCGACACCGCCTTCACCCGCCATTGCCAGTCCGGCGGCCAGCCCTTCCTGGTGCTGTCCTCGGCAATGCGGCAGTTGCAGCAGATCCAGATCATGCGCGGCCAGATGGAGTCCGGCAACCGCAACGCCGCCTCGGTCGTTGCCGCCGCCCGCCCGCCGGTGTTTTTCTCCAGGCGCAAGCTGGTGGAGAAAGCGCTGGAACGCTGGAGCACCGAAGCGCTCGGCCGCGCGTTGACTCGGCTGCAGACGGCGGTGCTGCAGACCAGGCGGCGGCCGGATCTTTCCGTCGCGCTGGCAAGACAGGCGCTGCTTGGCATTGCGGTGGAGAGCAGCAGGTTGGCGCAGCGGTAGGAGAGCGATCCTCCTCTTCTCGGCGCCGAGCGCTGCCTCCATCGGTCAATTCATTGTCATGGCGCCCACCTGCTGGAAGGTTGGCAGCGCCTGTGGAAAGACCAGCACCGCCGCGCCGTAAAGAAGCAGAGCGATACCCGACACCTTTGCGATCCCACCTCCGGACGGGAGGGTCTTTTCCGCAAAGATCAGCAAGGTGACCACGGCCATTGCGGCGACGTTCATGATCCCGAGAGGAAAGAGGGCGAGAAACAAAAGCCAGCAGCAGCCCAGGCAAAAAAGTCCATGCTCCAGGCCCATGCGAACCGCACCCCAATAACCATCGCGCCATGAGGTCAGGATGAAGCCAATCGGCGTGCGGCATTTGGCCAGACACAGATCTTTCAGTGGGGAGAGTTGATAGGCGCCCCCAATCATCAGCAGCGCGCCGCCGATACGCGCGGCCGTCGCAGCGGACAAACCCACATGCCCGGCAAGCATCTCCGCACCCGCCGCACCGGCAAAGGCGATAACGCCCATCACGCCCCAAACCAGCATATACCCGGCCACGAACACCCAGCTCGAGACAAAGGTCTCGCCCCGGCTCTGTTTGCCGGCCTGGACCTGGTGAAACGTCAGGATCATGGGCGCGGCCGTCGGAAACATCATGGCAATCATCATGATCATCCAGATGGCAAGAAACAGCGGCGCCTTCATACCCATGGTGAGTGCGTACATTTCCATGCGCATGTCCGCGTCCATGCCCATCTGCTGCCAGACAAGCAGGGTCCACGCCGCCGCAGCGATAGCGATCAGCAGCGCGAGAATGATGTATCGCTGCAACGTCGGGGCCATGGACGAGGTCGTTCCGTGCTACGCTGCCTACGGCTACTGCTGCCCAGACCAATTGATCGGGGCGTAATGTCCGTTTCGGCGGGAATTGTCCCAGCTCATGCCATGATCGCTGAATGTACTGCCTTCCGCCCCCATCGCCAGGGCGAGCCAATCGGGATTGACAGGATGGCCTGTGGCCGCCCACATCTGCCCGTCCTCGCGCATTGTCGGCAGCGGCTCGACCGCCCTCTGCATGACGCCCGC
>NZ_RZPB01000767.1:0-2817 GCF_003998535.1 Mesorhizobium sp. M7A.F.Ca.AU.002.02.1.1
ACCGGCGACAGCGTTTCGAACGTCGCGCCATCGAGGGCCGGCACCGCCTCGCCGCCGATCTGGTTCAAAACGCCATCGCGCTTGAAGCGGGCCAGATAGGCCTCGGCCTTTTTCAGATTGCCTTGCAGGTCGGACATGTCGGGTTCCGTCACTTGCCGCGCAGCCGCGGGTGGATTGCGTTTTTCTTCCAGCTGAGCACCGGGTCGATTTCCCGGATTTCGAGCGACAGGGCGAAATGCGGGGTCTCGAACAGGGTGGCAAGGTATTCGCTCACCGCCGCGAAGACAGCCTCGCCGGTCCGCTTCTTCTCGTCCGGGCTGCGGCCGGTGCCGATGCGAAACGACATGTCGAGAAAAGCGTTTTCCGGCAGGCTGTCGGCCATCGCGTAGGCCTCGGCGCGAAAGGCCCGCACCCGCACGGCGCCGGTCTCGAACAGCCCGGTGTCCAGCACTGTGCGCAACACCAGCGCGCACAATTCGTCCATATCGACCTTGGCATCGAGATTGGCCGAATACTCGATGGAGAAGTGAGGCACGGCGCTTCGTTTCCCTGGGTTATTGCTTTGTTGTAGTTAACGCGTTAATTACATGCCGCATCCGCGAAGTCAAGTCTTGCATCGGCCTTGGCGCAACGATACGGGATGGCAGGAACGGGCCCCGGCTGGCGGATTCGGCCGAGGGAAGGCCTGTTTCGATCGCAAGCGTGGGAGGCTCTTTTTTGCTGCCTGAAAATACCCGTCGTTCCCTGCCGATGGCGCTGCTTCATGCCCGCGAAGCGGTGATGGCGCGGTTTCGGCCGATGCTTGCGGCGCATGACGTGACCGAACAGCAATGGCGCGTGCTGCGTGTGCTCAGCGAAGCCGGCCCGGTCGAGGCGACGGAACTTGCCGATCGCGCCTCGGTTTTGCCGCCCAGCCTGACGCGCATCATCAAGGCGCTCGAGGGACGCAAATTCATCACCCGCAACAAGGCCGAAGGCGACGGCCGCCGCGTCGTGCTGACCATTGCGCCTGCCGGCTCCGCCCTGATCGACGCCCTGTCGCCCGAGCGTCGCGTCATCTATGACGACATCGAACAGCGTTTTGGGCATGAGAAGCTGGAGCAGCTCCTCGACCTCTTGGAGAGCTTGATCGACGGCGAGAGCTGAGCGGTCGGTCCTGGCCGTTTCGTCCAGGCTCACCCGCCAAAGCTGCCCAACCGTGTCGGCTGCGTATAATTCCGGTCGACATAGAGCAGGGCCGAGCCGCCGCTGCCGTGCCGGACATCGATGACGCGGCCGATCATGACATTGTGCGTGCCGACGACATGCACGGTCTCGATCTCGCAATCGAAGTTGACGATCGCATCCGACAGCGCCGGCGTGCCGGAGGTCAGCGTCTGCCAGCGCGCCGAGGCGTAGCGCGCCTCCATGTCCCTGGTCGCGCCGGCGAACTTTCCCGCCAGATGCATGTGGTCATGCGTCAGCACGTTGACGCAGAAGCGCCGGTTGGACAGGAACATGGCGGCCTGGGTCGAGCGCCCGTTCATGCACACGAGCAGCGTCGGCGGCTCGTCCGAGACGCTGCACATGGCGGTGGCGGTGAAGCCGCCGCGTCCTGCCGGCCCGTCTGTGGTGACGATGTTGACCGGCGCGCAGACCCTCGCCATGGCGTCGCGGAAATCGGCTTTCGAAATCTGCGTGGCCATGTGATTTCACTCGGCCGTTGAGACAAGCGGATTGAACCAGGTATCGCCGGTCCAGCCATTCTCGTCATAATCGGCCATGCAGGTGTCGACCAGCTCTTCCATCGCCTTCAGCCGCCCGCCGCGCTCGGCGCCTTTCAGCACCTGCAGCCGTACCTCTTCCGGCGCACCGGCATAGTTGAGCTCATAGAGCCCGTGGCGGCCGCCGAACTCGGTGCCGGTCGCATCCCACAACAGCTTCATGATCTTGATGCGTTCGATGTGGCCCATATCGTTGGAGCCGCGCACATATTGCGCCAGATATTTGTCGATCTCGGGGTTGTTGAAGTCGCGCACCGACGACGGCAGGTAGATCAGCCCCGAGGCGATCACCCGGCGCACGGTGTCGATGACGCGCGGATAGGCTTCCGACATGAAGGTGCGGTAGGCAAGGGCGGCTTCGAGGTTGGGCAGGACGGCGCCATTCGCCCATGGGATCGGGTTGTAGGCCATGGCGTTGGAAAAGCTCCAGAACATGTGCCTGAGCGCAATGACCTCGCCCAGTGCCGCCTGGTTGCCGCGGAAAGCATCGCCGCCCGTGGCGCGCAGCGCCTTGGCCAGCAGGCCGGCGAGAAAGTCGAGCTTGACGGCGAAACGCGTGCAGCCCTGGAAGCAGTAGCCATGCATGAAGCCGGAGGCCGGATGGAAGGACAGGATTTTTTGCGCATCGCGCAGCACCAGCACGTCCTCCCAGGGGATGAAGACATTGTCGAGCACCAGGATCGCGTCGTTCTCGTCGAAGCGCGACGACAGCGGATAGTCGAAGGGTGCCGCCACCGTGTTGGCCGTCTGCTCGTAGGAGACGCGGCAGAACATCTTTATCCCCGGCGCATTCATCGGCACGATGAACATCACCGACAGCGACGGATCCTCGGTCACCGTCGCCGACCCTTGCGCCAGGAAATTGTAGTGCGTCAGCGCCGAGGACGTCGCCACCACCTTGGCGCCGGACACGTAGATGCCGGCGTCCGTCTCCCTGTTGATGTGGACGAAGACATCCTTCACCTGTTCGGCCGGCTTGTGGCGGTCGATCGGCGGGTTGACGATGGCGTGGTTCATGAACAACGCGGCTTCCTGCGCGCGTTTGTGCCAGGAC
>NZ_RZPB01000768.1:0-2815 GCF_003998535.1 Mesorhizobium sp. M7A.F.Ca.AU.002.02.1.1
GCGCCCGGCAGCCCTCGTCGGCCAACGCTTCGGCAACGGCAAAGCCGATGCCTTGCGCGCCGCCGGTGACGATGGCGCGTGTCTGTGAATTGCGATCGGCGGATGCGCTCATCGCTTTGCTCCTGGATTGAGTTCCGGTTCTTACTTGTCGAGGCGGACGGTCTTGCCGGTGGTTGCCGACTTTAGCGCGGCGTCCGCCAATCGAAGCGCGATAAGCCCATCGGCGCCGCTGGGTGATGCCTTCTTGCCCGAGGTCGCGGCGGCGATGAAAGAGGCAATCTCGATGGCATAGGCGTCGAGATAGCGGGTCATGAAGAAGTCGTGCAGCGGCGGGCGCGTATAGCCCTTCTCATTGGCCAGTTCGATCGACACCGGCCGCTGGTTCTCGGCAGCCACCATGCCTTTCGAGCCATGCACCTCGATGCGCTGGTCGTAGCCATAGGTGGCGCGGCGCGAGTTGGAGATGACGGCCTGCTTGCCGGACGCGGTCTCGAGAATGACGCTGACCGAGTCGAAATCGCCGGCCTCGCCGATCTTCTTGTCCACAAGCACCGAGGCATGCGCGCTCACGGCAACTGGTTCCTCGCCGAGCAGGAAGCGCGCCATGTCGAAATCATGGATGGTCATGTCGCGGAAAATGCCGCCCGAGCGCTTGATGTAATCGATCGGCGGCGCGCCCGGATCGCGCGAGGTGATGGTGACCATCTCGACGGTGCCGATGGCGCCGTCGTCGATCGCCTTGCGCACAGCGGCGAAATGCGGGTCGAAACGCCGGTTGAAACCGACCATCAGCGTCGCCTTGGCCTTGTCGACCACGGCCAGGCATTTCTCGACGCGCTTGACGTCGAGGTCGATCGGCTTCTCGCAGAAGATCGCCTTGCCGGCCTTGGCGAAGCGCTCGATCAGATCGGCATGGGTGTCGGTCGGCGTGCAGATGATGACGGCGTCAATATCTCCGGCTTTCTCGATGTCCTCGATGCTGCGCACCTCGGCGCCATAGGCGCTGGCCAGTTCGGTGGCCGCCTTCTCGAACGCATCGGCAACCGCAACCAGTTTGGCCTGCGGATTGGAGCCGACGGCACGGGCGTGGACCTTGCCGATGCGGCCGGCACCGAGGAGAGCGAAGCGAACGGTCATGGGTATTTCCTCTGGGGGAATGGGTTGGAGAGAGTTGTCCGCACCTTGCTTTTGGGGAAAGGTGGCAAGGCTATTTTTCGAGCGCGCCAGAAAACAGGATGACCATCCTGTTTTAGGCCGCGAGTTCCGCCTCCCCGGTCTTGGCGCCGGTGATGTAGGAGACGATATCGTTTCCGTCGGTGTTCTCCTTGCGCAGATTGGCGACGATGCGGCCGCGCCGGAACACGACGATGCGGTCGCAGAGATCGAACACCTGGCGCATATTGTGGCTGATCAGGATCAGCGGCTCGCCATTGTCCTTCAGCGTACGCACGATGTTTTCGACCTGCGCGGTCTCCTGCACGCCAAGGGCGGCGGTGGGCTCGTCCATGATGATCAGCTTGGAGGCGAAGGTCGCCGTCCGGGCGATCGCCACGCACTGGCGCTGGCCGCCCGACATGTGGCGGATGGTGTTGGACAGATTGGGGATCTTCACCGCCGTGCGGACCAGCGCCGCCTCGGTTGCCTTGCGCATGTATTTGCGGTCGAGGATCGAGAACGGGCCGAGGTTGAACAAAACCTTCTCGCGGCCGAGGAACAGGTTCGACGGCACGTCGAGATCGTCGGCCAGCGCCAGATTCTGGAACACGGTCTCGATGCCCGCCGTGCGGGCCTCGATCGGCCCGGCAAAGTTCACTTCCTTGCCGTCGAACCAGATCTGGCCGCTGGTGCGCTGCTCGACGCCGGTGATCTGGCGCACGAAGGTCGATTTGCCGGCGCCGTTGTCGCCCATGATGGCGACATGCTCGCCCTTGCGCAGCTCGAAGTTCGCGCCTTCCAGCGCATGCACGCCGCCATAGCGCTTGGTCAGGTTTTCGGTCTTCAGGACGATGTCTGACATGGTCATGCCCTCATTGCCCGCAGGCGTTGGCGCCACTGGTCGAGAACCACCGCACCGACGATGATCACGCCCTTGACCATCTCCTGGTAGTAGGCGTCGAGGCGCAGGAAGGTGAAGCCGGAGATGATGACGCCGAAGATCAGCGAGCCGATCACCGTGCCGATGATCGAGCCGCGGCCGCCCGACAGCGAGACCCCGCCGATGACCGCCATGGCGATGGCGTCGAGTTCGTACATCACGCCCATGCCGGACTGCGCGGTCAGGTTCTTGGAGCTCAGCACCACGGCGGCGAGCGCGGCGAGAATGCCGGCGATGACGTAGACCAGGATCTTGTGATTGGCGATCTTGATGCCGGACATGCGCGCGGCGTCCTCGTTGGAGCCGATCGCGTAACAGTGCTTGCCGTACCTCGTATAGGTCATGATCAGCTGGAACAGGATGGCCAGCGACAGGAAGATGACGACCGGCATCAGGCCTTTGCCGATGCTGGCGAAACTCTCGGTGGGAAACGAGATCGGCTGGCCCTTGGACCACCATTTGGCGATGCCGCGCGCGGTCACCATCATGCCGAGCGTGGCGATGAATGGCGGAATGCGCGTGTAGGCGATCAGCGCGCCATTGACCAGGCCGGCGAAGAGGCCGCAGGCGATCGCCACCAGCAGCGGCACGATGACAGGCAGGTCGGTCCAGCCCTGCGCCAGGAACATCGCCTTGGGATTGGGGTTGCCGTTGACCGTCGCCACCTGGGCGAAGCTCATGGCGATCATGGCGGTCGCGCCGACGATCGAGCCCGAGGAC
>NZ_RZPB01000769.1:0-2810 GCF_003998535.1 Mesorhizobium sp. M7A.F.Ca.AU.002.02.1.1
GGATTGGCGGGGCCCGTGAGCAAGAACACAACGGCCAGGAATTTGGCAGCACGAAAAGCCGCCAAAAAGATCACGGACCGGATTCCGCGCCCGAAGAAGAAGGTCACCTGGCCGCAGGCGAGGGCGTTCTCCGTCCACCTTTTGACCGCCTCGGGGTCGTTCCTGGCCTTCCTGTCGCTCGTGGCGGCAAGTGAAGAGCGCTGGACCGCAATGTTCTGGTGGCTCGGGCTGGCCCTGTTCGTCGACGGCATCGATGGGCCGATCGCCAGAAAACTCGAGGTCAAGGAGATCCTGCCGACATGGTCGGGCGAACTGCTCGACAACATCATCGACTACGTGACCTACGTGCTGATCCCGGCCTTCGCGCTCTATCAGCGCGGCTTCATGGGCGAGGGCCTGTCATTCCTGTCGGCGGCGATCATCGTCGTTTCCAGCGCCATCTACTATGCCGACACCGGCATGAAGACGAAGGAGAATTTCTTCAAGGGATTCCCGGTGGTCTGGAACATGGTGGTGTTCACCCTGTTCGTCATCGAGCCCGGACAATGGGTTTCGTTCGCGGTGGTGGTGGTGGCCGGCGTCCTGACTTTCGTGCCGATCAACTTCATCCACCCGGTGCGGGTGGTGCGGCTGCGGCGCATCAACCTTGGGATGACCCTGTTGTGGTGCGCTTTCGGCGCGCTTGCCCTGGCCCAAGCGGCGCTCGCCGCCTTCTACGATCAGATCGGCGTGCTGGGCGAGCAGGTCAGCACCTTCACCAAGATCGGCATCACCATCACCGGGCTTTATCTTGCCTGCATCGGTGGCATCATGCAGTTCTTTCCCAATCTCGGTGCCAAAAAGGCCTGATCGGCCACTCCCACAGGGAGCCTGGCCCCACAAGCCTAGCCCACAGGAAGCCTAGCAATGTCCAAAGCGATCCGCATTCATGCCAATGGCGGCCCGGAAGTTCTGACCTATGAGGACGCTGATCCCGGCCAGCCGGGATCCGGGCAGATCCTGGTCCGGCACACCGCGATCGGCCTCAATTTCATCGATGTCTACCATCGCTCCGGTCTCTATCCGCCACCCGGCGGCTTCCCGCTCGTGCCAGGCAGCGAAGCCGCCGGCGTGGTGCTGGAGGTCGGCCATGGCGTCGACTGGCTGAATCCGGGCGATCGCATCGCCTATGCCGTGACGACGGGGGCTTACGCGCAAGAACGCGTCATCGATGCCAGCCGCGTCGTCAAGGTTCCGGATGGCATCAGCGACGAACAGGCCGCAGCGATGATGCTGAAGGGCATGACCGCGGAATATCTGCTGCGCCGGACGTTCAAGGTGAAGGCCGGCGACACGATCCTGTTCCATGCCGCTGCAGGCGGCGTCGGCCTGATCCTCGGCCAATGGGCAAAACATCTCGGCGCCACCGTCATCGGCACCGCCAGCTCGTCCGACAAGATCGAGCTCGCCAGGGCGCATGGTTTCGATCACGTCATCAACTACAAGGAACAGGATTTCGTCGCCGGCGTCGCCGCCATCACCGGCGGCAAGAAATGCGATGTCGTCTACGATTCGGTCGGCAACGACACGTTTCCGGCTTCGCTCGACTGCCTGCGGCCGCTCGGCATGTTCGTCAGCTTTGGCCAGTCCTCGGGACCTATACCGCCGTTCAGCATGTCGTTGCTGGCACAGAAGGGCTCGTTGTTCGCAACAAGGCCGACACTGTTCGTCTACAACGCAAAACGCGAGGACCTCGACGCTTCTGCTGCCGCCCTGTTCGAGGTCGTGCTCAGCGGCGCGGTCGAGATCCGGATCAACCAGCGCTACGCGCTGAAGGACGCCGGCAAGGCGCATTCCGACCTCGAGGGCCGCAGGACCACAGGGACGACCATTCTCATCCCTTAGTTCGTTCTGCCTTGCTATCCCTTGAATTTCCGCTGAAATTCTTGAAGCTCTTTCAAGACGTGTGCCGCTTTCCGATGAGAGCCGGCCGCGCCTACCATGCCTGCGGGAACACAGAACATGTCTGGCTAACCAGATGGGAGGCACTGTGAGTGCAAATCAGGACGGCACGAACCTGCTTGAGGTGCGTGGCCTCACCAAGATATTCGGCACGCTGACGGCGTGCGATCATATCGATCTCGACATCGCCAGGGGTGAGATCCACGCCTTGCTCGGCGAAAACGGCGCCGGCAAGTCGACGCTGGTCAAGATGCTTTTCGGCTCGCTGGAGCCCAATGCCGGCGAGATCTTCTGGAACGGTCAGGCCGTCAGGATTTCCAGCCCGGGCGTCGCGAAAAAGCTCGGCATCGGCATGGTGTTCCAGCATTTTTCGCTGTTCGAGGCGCTGACCGCGGCCGAAAACATCGCGCTGTCGCTGGACGACGGCTCGCCGATCAGCAGCATCGCTGCGAAGGCGAGGGCGCTTTCCTTCAGCTATGGCCTGCCGCTCGATCCTGAATCGCTGGTCGGCGACCTGTCGGTGGGCGAGCGCCAGCGCATCGAAATCATCCGCTGCCTGCTGCAGACGCCGCAGCTCATCATCCTGGACGAACCGACCTCGGTGTTGACGCCGCAGGAAGCCGACAAGCTGTTCGAGACGCTGGAGCGCCTGCGCTCGGAAGGCAAATCCATCCTCTACATCTCGCACCGGCTCGAAGAGGTCAAACGCATCTGCGACCGCGCCACCGTGCTGCGCCACGGCAAGGTGGTCGGCCATTGCAATCCGCGTGAGGAAACAGCCTCTTCGCTGGCGCGAATGATGGTCGGCAATGAGGTGCAGGCCGTGGTGCGCGCGCCGGTCGAGGGCATCGACAAGGCGCAGCCGCTGC
>NZ_RZPB01000076.1:0-13988 GCF_003998535.1 Mesorhizobium sp. M7A.F.Ca.AU.002.02.1.1
GTCGTCGACGATGCCTCCACCGACGACACCGCCGGTGTCGCACGATCCGCCGATGATGGCAGCGGGCGGCTCTCCGTGATGCGCCTCGATGTCAATCGCGGCCCCTCCTTTGCCCGCAACGCAGCCATCGCCGGCTCGAAATCGCCGTTCATCAGCATTCTCGATGCCGACGATTTCTTCCTCGAAGGCCGGTTTCGCAACCTGTTTGCCGGCGCCGATTGGGATTTCGCCGCCGACAACATCATGCTGATCAGGGATGATGCGACAGGCGACGCGACGAAAATCGTCGCGCCGCAATTTGCCGCCGATCCGGAATTCCTCGATTTCGAGCGTTTCGTCGAAGGCAACATCTCCAGGCGCCGCGTGCAGAGGGGCGAACTGGGCTTTTTGAAGCCGGTGATCAGCCGTGCCTTCCTCGACCGCCATGGGTTGAGCTACGACGAGAGCCTGCGGCTGGGCGAGGACTATGAACTCTACGCCCGCGCGGTCGCATGCGGGGCGCGGTTCAAGGTCATTCGCTCCTGCGGCTACGGCGCCATCGTCCGCGCCGATTCCCTGAGCGGCCGCCACAAGACCCAGGACTTGAAGCGTTTGGCCGATGCGGATCTGGCGCTGCTGGCGATCGACAGCCTGCCGGAAGGCTCGAAGGCGGTGCTGCGGCGGCATGAACGGCACGTGCGCGACAAATATCGGCTGCGTAATTTCCTTGACGTCAAGGCCGAGCGGGGGCTGGGCTCGGCTGCGGCTTACGCCTTCGCCAGCCTGTCCAACCTCGTCCCCATCGTCCAGGGCGTGGCTTCCGACAAGCTCGAGGCGCTGTTTCGTCGTGTCGGCCTTGTGTCCAGCCAAAAGCCTGTGCCGCCGCTGCGCTTTCTGATGGCCGGAACCAGCACGGGCAAGGAACGCTGAGAGCGGTCCCGATGCAGCGATTTGTCCACTCGCGGCATGTCATCACGCAAACCATTTCGGTCGGATTTATGAGTTTACGAATTGGGTGGTTGCCTCGCGGCTCCGACGATGGCAGTCTATGTTGCGGTGCAGCATAGTGGACGACCAGCCGAACTTGGCCCCCGATCGGATTGGTCTGATGTCTCTCCCTCAAAAGGAGCACGACAACGCAACACGAGTTTTTGAGCCCCGGCTGCGGGGATCGGCCAGAAGCCCGGCCCACAAGCCGGCGATGACGGGAACCTGAGTTCATGGCCTCGATATTCGGTTTCAGATCAAGGGATCCGGCCCGCGACCGTCAGGCCGATGTTTCACGTCTTGATCGTCTGGCAAAGCTGTTCGAGCAGATTGCGGCCGAGATCGAGGCCGAGAGAACCGGGCTTGAGAATCGCTACCGGACGACGTCGACCAACGCCGCCTGTCTGGTCGAAGCGATGGAAAACGGCTCTGCTTCCGACAAGCGGTCTTCGGAAGTCAGCGCACTGACACAGTCGATCCTGAATTGCGAGCGCCGCATCGCGGCGCTGTCGCGCCAGGACGGCATGATGAAAGAGCTCCGTCATTCGCTGGATACGGTCTTTGACGAGGATGCCTCCTCGGCCGCCGCGGCGGAATTCGCCTGGCCGGCAGGCGCCGGCAGAGGTTGAACGTGAAGGCTCGGAACTGTTGCAACAGATTTGATGCAAGGCGGGAAGCAGAAGCAATCGAGAGGGTCACAAGGAAGGTCAAGGTTGGCCCGTGCAGGAGCGGTTCGAACGTCGACTTTGGGTTGGGGACACACAGCGCAAAGGTGAGTTTGGTATGAATTGGAATCCGAAACCTACGACGGCAATTGACGCACCGCCTCTCGCATATCGGACCGGACAAGCCGCCCGGCGGCTGGGGTCGCTCGGTGCGTTGCTGCTGGCTGCTCTTGGCGGTTTCCTGGCAACCCCTTCCCATGCCCAGGACATTCCGACATCGCCGTCCTTTGTCGATGATTTCAAAAGCTTCGACCGCACGCGCTGGTATGTTTCCGACGGCTGGAACAACGGCAGCCATCAGAATTGCACCTGGTCGAAAAATATGGTCGAACTGTCGAATGGTGTGCTGTCGCTCGGCTTCGAAAAGCAGACGCTGAAGGATCGCGACTACGTCTGCGGCGAGATCCAGACCAAGCAGCGCTTCGGCTATGGCACCTATGAGGCACGGCTGAAGACCGATACCGGCTCCGGCCTCAACGCCGCGTTCTTCACCTATATCGGTCCAAGCGACAAGCAGCCCTGGGACGAGATCGACTTCGAGGTCCTGACCAAGGACACCTCCAAGGTGCAGGTCAACGCCTATATCGCGGGCAAGGGCAAGAACGAGAAACTGGTCGACGTACCGGGCGGCACGGAGAAGGCCTTCAACGACTACGCCTTCGTCTGGCAGAAGGACAGCTTGCGATGGTACGTCAACGGCCAACTGGTGAACACGATTACCGACCCGGCGAAGCTGCCCAGCCATGCACAGAAGATATTCTTCAGCTTTTGGGGCAGCGATACGATGAAGGGCTGGATGGGAGCGTTCGCGGATCCGGGCCGCAAGCTTTCCCTGCAGGTCGAGCGGGTCGCCTTCACGGCGCTCGGCGAACCCTGTCAATTTCCGGAATCGCTGGCATGCAGTGTAAAGTAGTTGGGAAAGTCGATTTGAACCGGCGGGGCCGAAAACGGTCCGCTGCCTTGCATGGGAATGAAACCGAATGAATTTGACGGTGTTTGGAATTGGCTATGTCGGCCTCGTGCAGGCGGCGGTGCTTGCCGAAGTCGGGCACCAGGTGGTGTGCGTCGACATCGACGCCGCCAAGGTCGAGCGGCTCAACCAGGGCCTGGTTCCCATTTTCGAACCCGGTTTGGAAAACCTCGTCAAGGAGAACCATGCCGCCGGCCGCATCAAGTTCACAACGGATGCCGCCGCCGCTGTCAGGCACGGCGAGATCCAGATGATCGCGGTCGGCACGCCGCCGGGCGAGGACGGCTCGGCCGACCTCAAATATGTGCTGGCAGTCGCCGAGACCATCGGCCGCGAAATGGACAAACCCAAGATCGTCGTCGGCAAGTCGACGGTGCCGGTCGGCACCTGCGAAAAGGTGAAGGCCAGGATCGCCGACACGCTGAAGAAAAGAGGCCGCGAGGACCTGGCTTTCGATGTCGCTTCAAATCCGGAATTCCTCAAGGAAGGGTCCGCGGTTGCCGACTGCATGAAGCCGGACCGCATCATCGTCGGCACCGACAGCGAGGACACCGAGGCTGTGATGCGCGAACTCTACGCGCCGTTCAATCGCAACCACGAGAAGATGATCGTGATGGACGTGCGCAGCGCAGAATTCACCAAATATGCCGCCAACTGCATGCTGGCGACCAAGATCAGCTTCATGAACGAGATGGCCAATCTGGCCGAACAACTCGGCGCCGACATCGAGGAGGTCCGCAAGGGCATCGGCAGCGATCCGCGCATCGGCTACCATTTCATCTATCCGGGCCTCGGCTATGGCGGCTCGTGCTTCCCGAAGGATGTGCGGGCGCTGATCAAGACCGCCGAAGGCGTCAAGTTCGACGCCAAGCTGCTGCGCGCCGTTGAGGAGCGCAACAACGCACAGAAATCGGTTCTCTTCGACAAGGTGGACCGCTATTTCAAGGGCAACCTCAAAGGCAGGACCTTTGCGCTCTGGGGTCTGGCCTTCAAGCCCAACACCGACGACATGCGTGAGGCGCCGGCGCGCGTCCTGATGGAGGCGCTCTGGAAGGCCGGCGCCAATGTGCAGGCCTATGATCCCGAGGCGATGCAGGAATGCCAGGCCATCTACGGGCTGCGCGACGACCTGCTTCTGTGCGGCACCAAGGAGGCGGCGCTGCGCGGCGCCGATGCGCTGCTGATCGCCACAGAATGGAAGAGCTTTCGCGCGCCGTCCTTCGACGCGGTGAAGGACGCGCTGACCACGCCGGTCATCTTCGACGGCCGCAACCTCTATGACCCCAAGGTCATCGCCCGCCATGGCATCGAATATCACTCGATCGGCAGAATGGCGGCATGAGACCGGGCCCTGTCAGACGGATGCAAGACCGGTCCGCACACGGCCTGCGGACGCTGGGGTTGAGCGCGTATTTCTGTGTGGAGTTGTAGCTGATGGTGCTGGACGTAAAGCCGGAGCAAATCACCAAGGATCATTTCGATCTCGTCGCGATCGGTTCCGGCTTCGGTTCGGCCTTCTTCCTGCATGAGTTCGCCAGGCGCCGAAAGGCGCGCATTCTGGTGCTGGAGTGGGGACGCCACAACACCCATGAATGGCAGCTCGAACAGAACGTCAACACCGACATCGAAGACGAGACGACCTACAAGACCAATTCCGACAAGCCGTGGAACTACACGATCGGACTGGGTGGCGGGACGAACTGCTGGTTCGCGCAGACGCCAAGATTTCATCCCAATGATTTCCGGCTGAAAAGCACCTACGGCATCGGTAATGACTGGCCGATCAGTTATGACGACGTCGAGCCGTTCTACTGCGACGCGGAAGACATCATGTCGATCTCCGGCGACCCCGACATGGCGGCGATGCTGCCCCGCTCGAAGCCGTTTCCGCAACCGCCGCATCGCATGTCGACACCGGACAGGATGATGAAGGCGGCGCAGCCCGACCAGCACTTCGTCATGCCAACCGCGCGGGCTCGCGTGCCGACCGCGCAGCGCAGCTCGTGCTGTGCCAATCTGCGTTGCTGGCTGTGCCCGGTCGACGCCAAATTCACCGTCAACAACGGGTTGATGCACGTCTTCGAGCATCCCGACATCTCGGTCTGCCTCGGTGCGGAAGTGCGCCGGCTCGATCACGTCGGCGGTGCTGTCCGTTCGGTCACGTTCAGCCATGACGGCAAGGAATACCAGGTCAGCGGCGATCTCTTCATTCTCGGCGCCAATGCCATCCAGAGTGCGGCGATCATGCTGCGATCCGGCCTGGGCGGCGAATTTGTCGGCAGCGGCCTGCATGAATCCTACGGCTGGAATTTCGAGGTCTATCTCGACGGTGTCGACAATTTCGACGGCAGCACCATCACAACCGGCCTGAATTTCGGCCTCTATGATGGTCCTCACCGATCGGAGCATGCGGCGGCACTGGTCTATTTCGAGAACCGCTGGCAGCACGGAATGCGTGCCGAAAAGGGGCGGCTACGCCAGGCGCTGCCGTTGGTCGTGGTCACCGAGAACCTGCTCGACCCCGAGAACTACGTCACGCTTGACGCGGATGACAATGCCTTCGTCAGCTTCAAGGCGCCATCGGACTACGCGGTGAAGGGCATGGCGCGCGCTCTGGAGAAATTGCCTGACCTTCTGGCGCCGCTGCCGGTCGAAAAGCTCTTCGACCGCGGCATTCGGCCGACCGAATCGCACGTCCAGGGCACGCTGAGGATGGGCACCGGCCCGGCCGATTCTGTGGTCGACAGCGGCATGATCCACCATCAGCTCAGAAACCTGGTCGTCGTCGGCACCAGCACCTATCCGAGCTGCTCCTGCGCCAACCCGAGCCTGACCGCGGCAGCGCTGTCCTTGCGGGCGGCGAGCCGGATCGCGTGAAAGGAGGTATCGCATGATCGAGATTTCCAGACGCTCGGCCCTGGCCGTCTTGGCTGGCGGAGTGGTTTCGACGGGGGTCGCCTACGCCACCGTTTCCTCCTTCTCGGACGAGGATCTGGTGCGCGTCACGCTGGAAAAATATCTTGGCAAGTTGAACATCCGCATCGAGCATCTGCAGCAGTTCGTGCTGGCGTTCCGCGACAGGAATCCATGGAATTTCCCAAGCGAAAAACTGAGTGATGCCGTCACCCTGGTGGAGGAGCTCAAACTGGGCGCCGCGCGTCGCTTGCTGCCCCGGCGGAAGCGGGAAGATCTGCTGCATTTCGACCGCTGGGTCGTCGCCGAATTCCATATGCTGACGGACTACGCCTGGCGCAGTTCGCCCAACGACCCGATCCGGTTTACCGGCTGGCAATCCTGTACCAATCCCTTCGCCAATCTGGAGCCGCCGAAACTTGCCTGACGTCGAAAGCGAGGCGGCGGCCTTTGCCTGTTGTCTCCGAGCAAGGAATACGAGATGCGACAAGGAGCCCGATCATGAAAGTTCTCTTTGCAGGCGGCAACGGCTACCCGCCCGAGTTCAGTGGCGGCGTTCAGTCGAGCACGCATCATCTGGCCGAACAGTTGATCGAGCACGGTCATGAAGCGGCTGTGCTCGCCGCCCTGTTCGGTGACGGTGTCTTCGGCTTCAAGGCACGCGCCAAGATGAAGCTGTTGCGGCAGCCGGCGGTTGTCGACAGCTATCCCGGCTATCCGGTGGTGCGGGCCTGGTTTCCCTGGGAAGCGGCGGGTTATGCCGTCGACAGGCTGAAGCCCGATGTCGCCGTGGTCCAGTGTCACAAATCGGTTCCGATCGGCAAGGCGCTGCAGGCGGAGGGCGTGCCTCTGGACGTTTATCTCCGCAATGTCGAGTTCCATGAACTGGGCGGCGATCTGCGCGAATTGCATTCGGCGCTTTACATTGCCAATTCGGATTTCACCGCGCGAACCTACAAAAAAGAATTCGGCATCGAGGCAGCGGTGATCCCGCCAACCATCAACCCGGCGCATTACTCGACGCCGACGACGGGCCAGTTCGTCACGCTGATCAACCCTTATGAGGAAAAGGGGTTTGAGCTCGCGGTGCGGATTGCCGGCGCCTGCCGCGAAATTCCATTCCTGTTCGTCGAAAGCTGGAAGCTCGACGACGATCACCGGGCGCGGATCGAACAGACGATCGCTCCCTTGGGCAATGTCGTCCTGGAGAGCCGCACCAGCGACATGAAGACGGTCTATGGCCGCACGAAGATCCTGCTTGCTCCCAGCAAGTGGGAAGAGGCGTGGGGCCGCGTCGCTTCGGAGGCCCATTGCAGCGGAATCCCCGTTATCGGTTCGCGGCGCGGCGGTCTGCCCGAGGCTGTCGGCTCCGGTGGCGTGGTGCTGGATTACGATGCTCCGCTGGCCGATTGGGTCGCGGCCGTCAGGCGGCTGTGGAACGACAACCAGGAATATGACCGGCTTTCCAGTCTCGCTCGCAGCTTCGCCGGGCGCCCGGAACTCGATCCCGATCGCCAGTTCATCACCTTCTTCTCGATACTGGACAGGGCCATGCAGCAGCGCGCGCGACAGGCGGCCTGACGACGCCGCCTGAGCAGGTCAGGCCGGACGCTTGACCCGGCTTTTCAGCGTCTCGTAGCCGCGGGCGCCAAGCAGTGCGCGGGCAATGGTCTTGGCGGCGCTCTTGCGGCCCTCTTGCGACTTGATCTGCCGCAGCCTTGCCGGCAGGTTGCGGGCCGCCTGGCCAAGTGCCGGCAGCGACAGCGCGTCGGGGAAGCTGACCATATGCGTTTCGACGCACAGCACCGGCTTGCCTGACAGTTCGGTGATCTTCAGCGCCTGTTCGTGCTCGCTCTCGATGAACAGGATGGCATCGGACTTGCGGTAGAAATCGGCCTTGAAACTGCCATGCGCGCCGAGTCGTTGCCGTTCCGCCTTGCTCGGCAGATCGAGCATGATCAGCTGGTCGTATTTGATCTCATGCTTGGCGAGCCATGCCTCGGTGAGCGCGCGGTATTTCTCCAGCCGGCTGGTGACCAGCCAGCCGATCCTGTGGGTCGCGACATGGAGCGGCCGCGCTTCGCTGAGGAATTTCTCATAGGCCGGGCCGTCGTCGTTTTCCGCCTCTGTCGGGTCGAGGCACAGCACGCCGTCAATGTCGACGCAGCATTGCGCCAGGAATTTGTGATGCATGAAGTTCCACTGGAACATGCGCGGATGCGGCACGACCTCGAAGACGAGGTCGGTTTCCTGGTGCAGGGGCTCAAGGCCGAACACGGCGGCAAAGGTGAAGTCCGCCTCGATGCCCGCAGCCTGGATGCGGGCGCGTGCGTCGCGCATGGCGTTGCCGCCGGCGACGCTGTCGTCGATCACCAGCACCTTGCGCATCTCGGAAACCTTGCGGTCGAGAGCGGCCCGGCGCTTGGTGACGCCTGATGTGTAGATTCGCCCAGCCAGGAAGCTGTCGAGATCGGTCATCGGAATGTTCGCCGCAAGGCTGACCAGCGTCGCTGCCAAAACGCCGCTTCTCGGCACACCGACGACCAGGTCGATGTCGCGCGGCAGCCGGTGCAGGCCCCTGACGATGGCGTCGTTCATATCGGAGATCGATCGGTAGTGCATGGTTCAGACCTGGTCCTGGAGGAGATGTCCGTAGCAGTCGAAGACGCCCAAATTATTGCGCTTCGCGCGGCGCTGCCGCAGGCAGCCTTGCCGGCAGCATCTTGAGCGCCTCGCGCAAGGCTTCGCGGCCGGAGGCGAATGCCAGTGCGATGATGATTGTGATGAGGTAGGCGAACACGGCGCTGCTGGCCAGGGCGACGACATGCTGCTGCGGCAGCAGTGGCTTGACGAACCAGATCGCGGCCAGCGCCAGATGGGCGCCAAGCACGAACGGCGTTGCCGCGCGCAGCACATGATGCGCCTGCAGCGGTCCGCTCTTGCCGACATAGAGCCATAGGAACGGCGTCCGCAGATATTCGCTGATCGCATAGGCGATCGCCACGCCCAGCGCGCCATAGGGCAGGCCGAGCATGAAAGCCAGCACCGACGTCACGGCCGTTATGATGCCCCAGCGCATGAAATCGCCGGAGCGGCCCTGGCTGACGAAAAGCCACCCCGCCGGATTGTTGAGCGGCTGCAGCAGCCCGGCAAAGCCGAGCGCCAGGAAAATCGAGGCGCTTGCGCGCCATTGCTCGCCGAGCACGAAGGGGATCAGCACATCCGACATCGCGGTGGCGAAGGCGACACCGGGAAGCGCCACCAGCAGGATCAGCGGCATGACGCGCAGATAGGCGCTGCGGTAGCGATCCGGCTCGTCCTTCAGCCTGGAAAGTGCTGGAACCATCACCTTCGACAAGGGGTTGGTGATCTGGCTCAGCGGAAACAGAAGCAGCTTGTAGGCGCGGTCATAGAGGCCGAGCTGCGCCTCGCCCCAATATTTGCCGATCAGCACGTTGTCGAGGTTGCGGGCAAAGAAATTGGCGAAGTTGAAGCCGGTGATGCCGGCGCCGAAATTGATCAGCTCGCCGATGCCGGCGACCTTGCGCGGCAGGCCCGGACGCCAGCGCGAACTCGCCCAGTAGCAGAGCGTCGGCAGCACGGCACCGGTCAGCGTGCCGGCAAACAGGGCCCAATAGGAGCGATCGATGAAGGTCCAGGCGATCGACACGGCAAGCCCGGCGATGGCGCTGGCGACGTCGATGACGGCCAGCCGGCCGAACTGCATACGGCGCGTCAAGAGCGCCAGATGCTGGGCGCCAAGCCCATAGGCCATGATCTGCAGCCCGAACGCAGCCACCAGACCTGTCACGCGCGGCTCGCCGTAGAAGGCAGCAACCAGGGGCGCGGCACCCGCAAGCACGCAAGCCAGGATCGCGCTGACGGCGACATTGATCCAGAAGAGGTAGTTCACCTCCTCATGCCGGATGCCTGATTTCTGGATCGTTGCCTGGGTCAGGCCGAAATCCTGGAACAGTGCGATAAAGGCAAGCACCGGCGCGCACATCGCCACGACACCGAAATCCTGTGGCGACAACAACCGCGACAGCACGATAACCGACAGAATCTGTGTCGCGACCCGCACCGATTGCGCCATGGCCGTGACAACCGCGCCGCGCCCAACCGATTTGCGCAAGGAGCCTTCTGGCGGATCGAATGCATTGGCTTCCAAATTCAGGATTCCTGATTTTTTACGTGGATTTTCGAGCCCGAAAATCCACGACCGCCGCCGACCACAAACTACGGCAATAATTTTGCAGTGCAACAGAAAACGTGGACCGCCGCACCAAAAATGTTGCGATGCAGCAAGACCTGTACTAGCATTCCCTCGGGTGGGCCAACAGCGGTCGAGTTTTTATGCTGCATGTCTTGTACCTAGTGCACGACGTTTCCGACCCGGCGGTGCGCCGGCGGATCACGATGCTCAGGGCAGGTGGGGCCCAGGTCACCTTGGCCGGATTCCGTCGCACCGCGAATCCGATTGCGGATATCGAGGGACTGCGCCCGATCGACCTCGGCGGGACGCGTGACGGGCGATTCGGCCAACGCCTCGCGGCCGTAGCCAAAGCAGCCGTTTCGATAGGCTCGAAGCTGGGCGGAATGCCAAAGCCGGATGTCATCGTCGCGCGCAACCTGGAAATGCTGGCGCTTGCCCGCCGCGCCAGGTCAGCCTTCGGTGCATCGGTTCCGATCGTATACGAGTGCCTCGACATTCATCGGCTTGTGCTGCGCAACGATGTCCTGGGCAAGGCGCTGCGTGCCACCGAACGATTTCTGGCCAGGGATGTGAAGCTGCTGGTGACCAGTTCGCCTGCCTTCATCGCCAATTATTTCAAGCCGTTCGGCCAGGTCGCGGCACCCATCGAGCTGGTCGAAAACAAATATTTCGAGGCCGCGACGATTGTGCCCGGCGCTGCCGAGGCCGATGAGAGCCCGGTCGGCCCGCCATGGCGGATCGGCTGGTTCGGCGCGCTGCGCTGCCGCCGCTCGCTCGAGCTGCTGGCTGATTTCTCCCGCCGCACGGAGGGCCGCTTCGAGATCGTGCTGCGCGGCCGTCCGGCTTTGTCGGAATTCCCTGACTTTCACGGCTTTGTCGAGGCCGAGCCATGGCTGTCGTTTCTCGGGCCCTACCGCAATCCGGAAGACATGGCGGCGATCTACAACGATGTCCATTTTTCCTGGGCGATCGATTTCTTCGAAGCGGGGCAGAACTCCGAATGGCTTCTGCCCAACCGGCTCTATGAGGGTTGCCGTTTCGGCGCGGTGCCGATCTCGATGGGCAATACCGAGACCGGGCGGTTCCTCAAGCAGCAGGATATCGGCGTGCTGTTGCCGCAGGCGTCGCCCGAAGCGCTCGAAGCCGCGCTAGGCAAGATGGAGGAGCATCGCTTCGCCAGGCTGAAGGGGCGTGTTCTGGCGCGCAACCCGAGGACCTGGAGCTACGATCGCAGCGATTGCCGTGCGCTTGTCGAGCGGCTGCGCAGCCTGACCGCCGTGCCCGGTTCGTTTGCCGCCGAGGCATTGGCATAGGATGGCAGGGGATGGACAGAGGCAAGATGGACAGAGGTTGATGACGCAGACGGAAAAACCCTCATCCAGCCTGATCGTTATCCCATGCCTGAACGAAGCCGCCCATATCGGTGCGCTGCTCGATCAATTGCGGCCCGCGGCCGCCAGGCTTGGCGCCCGGATCATCGTCGTCGACGGCGGCAGCACCGACGGCACGCTTTCCATCGTAGACGAAGTCATTGCCAGGGACCCGCGGGTTATCCTGCTCCACAACAAGCGGCGCATCCAGAGCGCGGCGATCAATCTCGCCGTCGGTACCTTCGGCGATGGTGCCGACTATCTCATCCGCATCGATGCGCATGGCGGTTATCCCGACGATTATTGCGACCGGCTGGTCGAGGAAGCGCTGGCTACATCAGCGGATTCGGTTGTCGTTTCGATGCTGACCAGCGGCAGCGGTGCCGTGCAGAAAGCAGCGGCCGCGGCGCAGAACTCCAAGCTCGGCACCGGCGGCTCGAAGCATAGGCATCTTTCGCAGGGACAGTGGATCGATCACGGCCATCATGCACTGATGCGGATATCGGCGTTCGGCGCCGTCGGCGGCTATGACGAAACGTTCAGCCACAACGAGGACGCCGAGCTCGATTATCGCCTGCGCAAGGCCGGCTACAAGATCTGGATGAGCGGCAAGACGCAGATGGTCTACTACCCGCGCGGCTCGCTCTCAGGCCTCTATTTCCAGTATCTCGGCTACGGTCGCGGGCGTGCCAAGAATGTGCTGAAGCATCGCGTCATCCCGAAGGTGAGGCAGATGGTGCCGCTGCTGGTGTTCCCGGTGGTGCTGCTGGCGGCCTTCTCTTTCGTGCACTGGCTGGCGGCGGTGCCGCTGCTGCTGTGGGCGTCGGTGTGCCTGGGCTACGGGCTGGTGACGGCTATCCGCCAGCGCAAGGCCGACGTTGCGCTGGCCGGTGTCTCGGCCATGGTCATGCATCTTGGCTGGTCGGTCGGCTTCTGGCTGCAGCTTCTCGGCCTCGGCTCGCGACGAGGAGTGGCCTGATGGCGGTGTCGGCAAAGAACCGCAGCATCGACATCGGCGTCTGCACGTTCCGCCGGCCGGAACTGGCCGACACGCTGCGCTCGCTCGACGCCATGGAGATGCCGGTGGGATTCGATGTCCGCATCGTCGTCGCCGACAATGACGACACCCCATCGGCCCGTGACCTGGTGGCGGCGCTGTCGCGGGAATTGACGGTGCCGATCCACTATCAGCACGCCCCGGCGCGCAACATCTCGATCGCCCGCAACGCCTGCCTCGATGCGAGCACCGCGGATTTCGTCGCCTTCATCGACGACGACGAGACGGCCACGACGCCATGGCTTGCCGAACTGGCCGCGATGGCGCAGCAAAGCGGTGCCGCCGCCGTGCTCGGCCCGGTCAGGGCGCGCTATCGCCCGGACGCGCCGGACTGGATGCGGCGCGGCGATTTCCATTCGACCTTGCCCGTCTGGGTGCGCGGCGAGATCCAGACCGGCTACACCTGCAACGTTCTGCTGCGGATGGGCTCGGACAGCCTGCGCGGCCGCCGCTTCAGCCTGGCGCGTGGCCAGACCGGCGGCGAGGACACCGAATTCTTCGACCAGATGCACAAGGCAGGCGGCCGCATCGCCTTCTCGCCCGAGGCATGGGTCGACGAGGTGGTGCCGCGCTCCAGGGCGGCATTCGATTGGCTCGGCCGCCGCCGCTTCCGCGTCGGCCAGACGCATGGCCATCTCCTGGGCAGCAGCGCCAGCGGAATCGGTCTGGCCAAGCAGGTCGGCCTGGCCTCGGCAAAGGCCATCTATTGCTTCGCCTCGGCACTTCCGGTCGTCGTCAGTCCGGTACGCAGGAACCGCAGCGTGCTGCGCGGCATTATGCATGTTGGTGTCGTCAGCGGCCTCGTCGGCATCCGCGAAATCCGCCTCTATGGCCAGCCTTCGCCACAGGAGGGAGGCAAGCGTGCAGCCTGACGTCAGCTCTATCCCCGATGTTTCCTTCGTTATTGCCGCCTACAATGCCGAGACGACCCTTGATCGGGCGATCGCCAGCGCCATCGCCCAGAAGGGTGTCAGCGTCGAAATCATCGTCGTCGACGACAAGTCGCGCGATGCGACGCTCGATGTTGCGCGGGCCTATCCCGGGGATATCGTCCGTGTCATCGCCCTGCCAAGCAATCGCGGCCCGGGCGGCGCCAGGAATGCCGGCCTCGATGCCGCCCGCGGCAGATGGATCGCGGTTCTCGATTCCGACGACGCGGTCTTTCCCGGCCGGCTCGCCAAGATGATCGCGCGTGCCGAAAGCGCGGATGCCCAGATCGCCGTCGACAATCTGCAGGTCGTTCGCGAGGACGGCGTTATCGAGGACGCGATGTTTCCGCGGCAATATCTGGAAGGCTTGCGCGAGATTTCGCTGGCCACCTACATCGCCGGCAACATCGTCTTCGAATCCAAGTTCAACCTCGGCTACCTCAAGCCGATCTTCCAGCGCGAGTTCCTGAACGAAAACCGGCTTCGCTATGACGAGAAGCTGAGGATCGGCGAAGACTACATCCTCTTTGCCGCCGCCCTGGCCAACGGCGGAAAATGCGTCGTCGAGCCCGATATCGGCTATGCCTACCATATTCGCAGCGTCTCCATTTCGCGCGTGCTCGAGCTTCACCACGTCGAAGCCATGCGCAGGGCGGATGCCGTGTTCGCTCAAACCCATCGGATGGATGAGGCCGCGCAAGCCGCGTTCGCGCGGCGTGGCCGCAGCCTGCGCAAGGCGGCATCGTTTCTGTCACTGGTACAGCACATCAAGGCGCGGTCCCCGCTCAAGGCGATCCGGACTGCGCTCAGCGACCCGGCGGCGGTCAGGCATATGGGCATGC